>SKPT01000185.1 GCA_007119405.1 Phycisphaeraceae bacterium | reverse complement strand
GCAGCTTGCGAAACGCGGCGCACGCGGGCTGGTTGTAGCGCCGGGCGAGCCAGAACATCTCCGGCCGCACGGACACCGTCTCGGGACAGTCGGAGAAGTTGAAGCTGCGATCGGTCGGCCCGGCCATGTAGATGGGGAACAGGCCCGTCTCCGCCAGCCCGGGGTAGTCGCTCAGGCCAAAGTCTTCGCCCAGCGCGGTGCGCAGCGCGGCGAGCAGCGGCACGGTGTAGCGCGTCGCGTAGGCCCAATAGTTGGGCCCCTCGTCCCACCCGCCGTCGGGCACGAGGTGGCATAGGGCCTTGGGCAGCGACGCGATCGCGCCGCGCAGAATGCGCGACGCCTTGTCCGGCTGGCGCTGCGCGAGCGCGAGCGCGCCGAGGCTAAGCCCGCCGTTGCACACCTGGTTCCAGTTGTTGAAGGCGTTGGGAAAGTCGTGCAGCACCGGGTCGCCGTCGTACGCGGCGAGCCCCGGCGTGAAGCCGTGCGTCACGATCGCCTGCTCGATGGCGTCGCGCTGCCCGTCGGTCCACGCGTCGTGCAGCCAGTCGTAGGCGATGGCGAAGGCGTGCGTCATCTCCGCCGTGTCGAGAAAGTGGCTCGGGTTCCAGTCCTTGAAGTTCGCGGCCGCGTCGAGCTCGGCCCAGCAGCGATCAAGATAGCGACGCTCGCCCGTAAGCCGGTGCATCAGCGCGAGGTGGTAGACGCGTGCGACGACGCGCCGGCTGGTTTCCAGCAGCCGCTTGCCATCCGGAATGTCGTACCCCGACACCGGCTCGCGCAGGATCACCTCGGCGCGGGCGTGCACCGCCTCGAGGCAGCGCGCCGCGAAGGGGTCTCGCGCCCCCAGCGGCGCGATCGCCTCGAACACGCCCGGCCGCGCGATCAGCCGCGGATGCTCGTCGCGAAGGTTCGCCAGCGGCTCGGCGGGCACGTCAAGCGTCGGGGCGGTGGTCATGCGAAGCTCCGGGAGTGGGGATCAGCCACAGATGCGCACGGATGCACACGGATAAGAACGGTGCCAAAGTCACACAAGGGCGCCCGATCGTTAACGCCCGTCCTGAGCGAAGCGAAGGGCGGGATTTCCGGGGGGAGCGGATCGAATCAGAGATCAGGAATTAGGATTAGGATCAGGAGTGAGATATTTCCTATCCGTGTTTATCTGTATGCATCTGTGGCTACTCCCTCCGCCGCCGCACCGCGCGCCAGCGCCGGGAAGTAGTCCTGCAACGCCCGCACCTGCCACTGGTTGTCCGCCAGCGCCCGCAGCGCCCGCACCCCCGCGTGAGCACCGGTGATCGTCGTGATCATCGGCACGTTAAAGCGCGTCGCCGTGGCGCGCAGTCGGCCTTCGTCGGTCTTGAGACCCTTGCGCGTCGGCGTGTTGATCAGCAGCACCAGCTCGCCGTTCTTGATCATGTCCGCGGCGTGCGGCCGACCCTCGCTGATCTTCATCAGCCGCTTCGTCTCAACCCCCGCCTCCGCGAGATGCCGATGCGTCCCGCCCGTCGAGTGCAGATCGAAGCCCATCGCCGCGAGCTGACGCGCAATCGGCACGATCGCGTCCTTGTCCGCGTCGCGCACCGACACGAAAATCTTCCCGCTCGTCGGCAGCTTCACCCCCGCGGCCATCTGGCTCTTGGCGAAGGCGATCGCAAAGTCCGGGTCTGCCCCCATCACCTCGCCCGTCGAGCGCATCTCCGGGCCCAGAATCACGTCCACGCCCGGGAACTTGCTGAACGGGAACACCGACTCCTTCACCGACGTGTGCGCCGGCACCGGCTCGGTGTCCACACCCAGGTCGTCAAGCTGCTGATCGATCATCACCTTCGCCGCCAGCCGCGCCCACGGCACACCGGTGGCCTTGCTCACGAACGGCACCGTGCGCGACGCGCGCGGGTTGACCTCCAGCACGAACAGCTCATACCACGTCTCGCCCACGCGCACGGCGTCGCCCTCGGCCTTGCCCTGAAGCGCGTCGCGCTTGCGGATCGCCCACTGCACGTTCATCAGCCCGCGCACGCGCAGCGCCTGCGCCAGCTTGCGCGAGTCGCGCTTGAGCTGCTCGACCACCTCGGCCGGCAGCGAGTGAGGCGGAATCGCGCACGCCGAGTCGCCCGAGTGAATCCCCGCCTCCTCGATGTGCTCCATCACGCCGCACACCAGCGCCCGCGACGCGCCGGCCGCGTCGGGGTCGGGCTTGGCGGAGCGGATGTCGCCGGAAAAGTCGCCGATGACGTCAATGTCGCACTCGATCGCGTCGACGAGAAACTCGTCAATGAGAATCGGCTGATTCTCCAGATCACTCGCCCCCAGCGCGATCTGCATGTAATGCCGAAGCTGCTCGTCGTCGAACACCGTCTCCATCGCCCGCCCGCCCAGCACGAAGCTCGGCCGCACGAGCACGGGATACCCGATCTGGTTGGCGACCTTGATCGCCTGCTCGACGTTGTACGCGATGCCGTGGCCGGGCTGCTGGAGGCCCAGCTTGTGCATCAGCTCGCCGAAGCGCTCGCGATCCTCGGCCAGGTCGATGGCGTCGACGTCGGTGCCGATGATGGGCACGCCCGCGGTCTCCAGGCCATGCGCGAGATTCAGCGGCGTCTGCCCGCCGAACTGCACGATCGCGCCGTGGACCCTTTCCGTGGGCTCGTTCAGCCGCTCGCAGATGTTCAGCACGTCCTCGAGCGTCAACGGCTCGAAGAAAAGCAGGTCCGACGTGTCGTAGTCGGTCGAGACGGTCTCGGGGTTGGAGTTGATCATCACCGACTCGTAGCCGCGCTCGTCGGCCGCGAACGCCGCCTGGACGCAGCAGTAGTCGAACTCGATGCCCTGACCGATGCGGTTGGGCCCGCCGCCGAGGATCACCACTTTCCTGGTGTCGCTGACACGGATCTCGTCGTCGTAGACTTCACGAACGTTCCCCGCCTCGTCATACACCCGCGCCGGCGGCTCATACGTCGAGTAGTAGTAGGGCGTCTCCGCCTCGAACTCCGCGGCGCACGTGTCCACCAGCTTGTACACGGGCCGAATGCCCAGGCTCTTGCGATGCTCGCGCACCGCCAGGATCGTGCGCGTGTTGATCTGGCCCAGGTAGAGGTTCGCGAGCTGCGGGTCGCTGTAGCCGAGCTGCTTGGCCTTGAACAGCACGTCGCGCGGCACGTTTTCGAGCTTCTCGTAGCCGCACAGCACGTCCTCGAACGCCACGAGCTGGGCGATCTGTTCGAGGAACCAGGGGTCTATGTGGGTCAGCTCGTGCACGTCCGCGACGGACCAGCCCATCTTCAAGGCGTAGCGCACGTAGTACAGCCGCCCCTGCGAGGGCACGGTGAGCTTGCGGCGGAGCTTGCCCTTGTCGATGGGCCACTCGACCTCGGAGCCGTCGGCGTTCTTCTTGCCCCGCCTGGCGTTGAGCCACTTGTCGTTGGCGTCCAGCCCCAGGCCGAAGCGCTTGACCTCCATCGACCGGATGCCCTTTTGCAGCGACTCCTTGAACGTCCGCCCGATCGACATCGCCTCGCCCACGCTCTTCATCTGCGTC
>SKPT01000272.1 GCA_007119405.1 Phycisphaeraceae bacterium | reverse complement strand
GGTGCTGGAGGACCCCGCCTCGGCCACGCGCTTCCAGTGGCGGGCCGGGCAGTTCGCACTCTTCTCCGTGTTCGGCGCCGGCGAGTGCGTGTTCACCCTGGCCAACAGCCCGACACGCCGGACGACGACAGGGTCCGATGGCAATGGGCAGGCGCAGGTGACGGACGAGGCGCCGACGATCGAATGCACGTTCCGCGCGGTGGGCAAGATCACCAACGCCCTGCGCCAACTGGACGCCGGCCAAGTCGCCGGCATCCGCGGGCCGTATGGCAACGCCTTCGACGTCGAGGCGTGGAAGGGCCATCACGTGGCGATCGTCGGCGGGGGCATCGGCATGGCGGCCGTGCGCTCGCCGCTGCAGTATGTGCTCGATCACCGCGCCGACTACGGCGAGGTGCATGTGCTCAACGGCGCCCGCAGCGTCGGGGACGTGGTCTATGCGAGCGAGATGTCCGAGTGGGCTCAGCGCGGCGCCGAGGTCGTGTGCACGGTCGATCCGGGCGGTGAGACGCCGGACTGGGGCGGACGGGTGGGGATGATCCCTGCCGTCTTCGAAGAACTGGCGCTTGCCCCCGAGAAGCGCATCGTCGTGGCCTGCGGGCCGCCGGTCATGCTCAGGTACCTCTTCGCGTCACTGAAGAAGCTGGGCTTTCCGCCGTGCGACGTGGTGACGACGTTGGAGAACCGGATGAAGTGCGGCGTGGGGCACTGCGGCCGGTGCAACGTGGGGCGGACCTACCTGTGCACCAGTGGCCCCGTGTTCACCTGGGCCCAGCTCCAGTCCATGCCGGAGGATTTATGAGGCGCGATGGCAGTTGCGCCTTGTTGGAGGCCATCGATGAACGACACGCACGCCGGTAACGACACCCCGAGCCAACAGACGCTGGCCGAGCCGCAGCAATGCCCGGAAGAGCAAAGCCTGCTCGCCGCCGACACCCTCGCCGAGGACGATGGTGACGAGCACCCCTACGGCTGGGCGCTGCGCGGCGGGCGCCTGCCACACATCTGGTGCCCCGGCTGCGGCATCGGCACCACCGTCAGTTGCTTCATCCAGGCGCTTGAGGAGACACAGGCTTCGCTCGACGAGTTGTGCGTCGTCTCGGGCATCGGGTGCACCGGGCGCGTCGCGGCGTACCTCCACTGCGAGTCGTTCCACACCACGCACGGCCGGGCCATCCCATTCGCCACGGGCCTGCACCTGGGCAATCCCGAGTTGAACGTCGTGGTCTTCAGCGGCGACGGCGACCTGACCGCCATCGGAGGCAACCACCTCATCCATGCGGCGCGACGCAACCTCGACATCACTGTCATCTGCGTGAATAACTTCACCTACGGCATGACCGGCGGCCAGCACGGCCCGACGACGCAGATCGAGGCCCGCACGCGCACGACGCTTCAAGGCAACGTCGAGTACCCGTTCAACCTGCCCCGCCTGCTCGCCGCCGCCGGCGCGACCTACGTCGCCCGCTGGACCGTGCTTGACCTGGGCCGGCTGCGGCGCTGCATGGCCGAGGCCCTGAACCACAAGGGCTTCGCCTTCGTTGAGGTCATCTCGCCGTGTCCGGTCTACTACGGCCGGCTCAACCGCGTGGAAGAAGGCATCAAGCAGTTGCAGCAATACTGGGAAGGCACCAGCGTCGACAGCCTGGCACCGATCCAGCAGATCGACCTGGCGCAGAAGCAGGGGCGGATCGTCGTCGGCACGTTTGTCAACGAGCAGCGACCGAGCTGGGTCGAGCTGCACCGCAACCGGCAGACGTCCACATCAACCAAGCAGCAGTGATCGGGATCAATCATGCCAAGCCTCGAGCAACCGCAACCGTTTTGCCTGGCGCACAAGCACCACGTGGAGTTGCAGATCAGCGGCTTCGGGGGCCAGGGCGTGGTCATGGCCATCAACGTGCTCGGCCGCGTCGCCGCCGTCGAGCAGGGCCGCAACGCCATGGCGGTGCAAAGCTATGGCCCGGAGTCGCGCGGCGGCGCGTCGCTCGCCGGGCTGATCATCGACGACGGCGAGATCGCCATGCCCCGCGTCACCCGTCCCGACGTGGTGGTCGTGCTCTCGGCGGCGGCGTACGAGAAGCACGGCCGGAACCGCCCAACCGAGGCGCTGCTCATCGCCGAGCAGGACCTGGTCAGCCTTGACGACGAACTGGAACAGGACCGGCTTGTCTTGCAGGTGCCCGCGACGCGCATCGCCGAAGAACTGGGCCGACGCATTGTCGCCAACATCGTCATGCTTGGATTCCTGTGCGCCGCGACGCAAGTCCAGCCGCCGGAACTGATGAAGCGCGTCATCGCGGCTTCGGTGCCCTCGCACACGGAGACGCTCAACCTCGACGCCTTCGACCGCGGCATGCTTTGCGGCCGTGACGCGCTGGCCGACCGCCTGTCGGTGGAGGAGCCGCCATGAGCACGCGTATCGTCCCCCCCGCAGAGACCGGCGCCGATGACGCCGAGCCATTTGCCGGCGTCAATCTCTACGCCTGCTTCCAGTGCACCAAGTGCAGCTCAAGCTGTCCCTATGGGCTCTCGCCGCAGCGGGTGATGCGCCTGCTGCAGCTCGGGCAGGAGGACAAGGCCCGGGCGCTGCCCACCACCGAACTGTGCGCCGGGTGCATGACCTGCACGCGCGTCTGCCCCAAGGGGTTGAACCCGATGGGCGTGGTTCACGAACTTGCGGGCAAGGCCAAGGGATGCCAGGGCCTGCGCGGCGGCATCTTCGCACATATTCACGCGGTCTCCCGACTCGGGAGCCGGCTCGCGCCGCTGAGCAACTGGATGACGCGTCTGCCGGGGGCGGCGCTGGTCAACCATTACCTGCTGGGCATTCACAAGGCCCGGACGCTGCCGCCCTATGCCGTCGAGTCGTTCCCCGCCTGGTTCGAGGGTCATCAGCCGTGCACGAGCGGGGACCGCGGCGCGGTGGTGCTGTTCCATGACACGTTCATGGACTACAACTTCCCGGAGATCGGGATCGCTGCCACGCAGCTCCTTGAGCGGGCCGGGTACCGCGTCGAGCTGGCCGACATGGTCTGCTGCGGTCGGCCGATGATCTCCAACGGCTTCCACGAGCACGCCTCCCGCCATGCCGCGGAGAACATCAACCGCCTGTTCGGCCCGGCGGCCGAGGGCAAGTGGATCGTCGGGTGCGAGCCGTCGTGCCTGCTGACGCTGCGCAGCGAATACGTCGAGCTGGCACCGTGTCCCACGACGCGCGAAAGGGCACGCCTCGTGGCCAGGCAGGCGCTGCTGATCGACGAGTTCCTGGCGATGCAGGCCGACCGTACCGACAGCGGGCTGCGCTTCGCCGACCCGGGCCCCGATGGGCCGGACACGCTGCTGTTTCATTCCCACTGCCACCACAAGGCTGAAGCGCACCCGGACTGCTCACGTCGCCTGCTGGAACGGGCGGGCTATCGCGTCGTGCCGGTGCGGGCCAACTGTTGCGGCATGGCCGGCTCCTGGGGCGCGCATCGCGAACACTTCGAGCGGTCGCGGCGGACGTTCGAGGAAGGCGTGGGCCTGGCACTGGGCAATGACC
>SKPT01000421.1 GCA_007119405.1 Phycisphaeraceae bacterium | reverse complement strand
GCTCGCCAGGCGATCGCGCCACAGCTCGCGGGCCGGGGCGTGGTCCCAGCGGGCCAGCGGCACGTCGGCGGTGCTCGCCAGTTCCTGGGGCGGCCTGCGGCCGTGGCGCTGGAGCACGGCGAAGACCGCGTCGGCGCCGTCGGCGTGGTCGATCTCGTCCAGGGCGCGGATGATGGCCAACTGGACGTTGGCCTCGGGCTCGCGCTGAAGCTGGTTCGCCAGGGCGTCGCCGACGCCGGCGAAGTGGTCCATGCCGTCGCGGTGGGCCTGGGCAAAGGCCTCGGCCGCGTCGAAGCGCAGGTCAACCTCGTCGCGGGCCAGGGCCTGGAGCCAGAGGTCGCGCAGGCGCTCGGGGAAGGTGACGATGCGCTGACGCGACTCGAGCTCGGGGTCGTGGTAGTGGGCGAGGTCGATCAGGCCGCCGGGCGACGGCGTGACCGGCCGGTCGGGCATCCCGGGGGGTGCGGGGGCGTCGGCACCGGCGCCGGGGACGGGGGCGAGCAGGGTCAGCAGGATGAGCAGCGGCAGGGCGTGACGGTAGAGCATGGTGGTCATGGTTGGTTTGGCGAAGTCGCGAGCGGCTTACCTCGGCCGGGTCAGTTGCCAGGTGCGGACGACGAGGACGACGAGCGCCAGGGCGCAGAGGCTGGCGACGATGTACCAGTTGGCGGGGGTGAGGTCATAGCGGGCGAAGCCGGGGGCTTCGATGATGCTCAGCCCGGCGGCGAGGGGGTTGACCAGGAGCACGGCCTGGACGGTGGAGTGGGCGAAGGGGGCGTCCTGGGCGAGCCAGACGAGCAGCGTGCCGACGCAGATGGTCAGGAGGATGGTGTAGCTGACGGCGGTGGCGGCGGCGGTGGTGGGCATGAGGCTGGAGACGGCGGCGGAGACGAGCAGGGCGAGCAGGGCGGTGAGGACGAGGCAGGTCAGGACCTGGAGGGCGATCCACTGCATGCCGGGCTCGACGGCGACGAGCACGAGGTAGGCCGGCAGGGTGGCGAGCAGGACGAGGCCGAGCGTCCAGCAGACGCTCATGAGCTTTCCGGCGACGATGGCGAGGCTGGACAGGGGCGTCATCTGGAGGAGCTGCCAGCCGCCGGACTCGCGTTCCTGGCTGATGATGCCGGAGGCGAGGCTGGGGGTGAGCAGGAGGATGAGTGCCATCTGGAGCAGGACCATAATGCCGCCGAGCTCTTCGACGCCCCAGGCCATGGTCTGGCCGACGGTCAGAAGCATGAGGCCGAGCGAGACGATGAGGCAGGCGGCGATGAGTCGCATCATCCAGTGGCTGCGGCCGAAGCGGTTGGTTTTCTGTTCCTTGACGGCGGTGGGCACGCCGTTGAGGACCATCCAGAACGAGCCGACGAGCCCGGCGAGGCCGACGGCGCCGGGGATGACGCCGATGATGATCTGGGGCAGGGTGCTCATGATGCCGCCGTCGAGGTCGACGGCCATGAACCAGACGATGGAGACGGAGCCGATGCCGAAGGCGATGGAGAGGCTGACGAGGATGGCCATGGGCCGCAGGCCGATGAGCTCGCTGCGTCGCTGGGGGTCGAAGAACCAGAGGTACATGACGCGGCGGTAGGCGCGGGTGGTGGCGGAGGCTTCGTCGGTGACCTTGCCGGGGTCGTGTGAGCGGTCGAAGATGCGCTGGTTGAGGCGCGCGGTGGTCCAGACGGCGCAGACGATGCTGGTGGCCAGGGCGACGATGGCGAAGCGGCCGGCGACGTCGCCGAAGCCCATGAGCCCGCCGGCGGCGTAGCCGGTGTCGCCCATGATCTGCATCATGGCGGGGATGGGCGAGAAGGAGCGGAGCCAGTCGATGGCGGCGATGGTGGTGTCGCCGAGCAGGGGCGAGCCGCCGAGGAACTGGTAAGGCCCGAGCGTGACGACGGCGAGCACGAGGATGAAGCCGTAGGTCGTGCGCAGGGCGGAGTCGGTGGAGCTGGCGTAGCAGGAGATGAGCAGGCCCAGGGTGGTGTACATGAGCGCGAGCATGACGAGCACGAGGTACATGCGCAGGATTTGGCCGGCCCCGACACCGCCCATGGCGAGGCAGGCGGCGGCGATGGGAAGGGTGAGGGCGATCAGCAGCAGGACGTACCCCATGGACCCGGCGAGCTTGCCGAGGAAGATGGCCGGGCCGGACATGGGCGAGTTCAGCAGCAGGGCGAGCGTGCCGCGCTGTTTCTCGAGGACGATGCTGGTGGCGGGGAAGACGGGGGCGAGAAGGATGAGCCCGACCATGAGCCCGTAGCCGAAGACCCGCAGGACCTGCATGGCCTGCTCCTGGGAGAAGTCGACGTAGGCTTCGCTGGGCCAGCGGACGGTGACGAGCGCGGCGAGGGCGGCGACGAGCAGAACCATGAGGGTCAGCGCCCGTCGGGTGCGCAGCAGGCCGATGAGCTCGCGTTGGATGATGGGGTTGTTCATTTGAATGCAGAATTCAGAATGCAGAATTCAGAATCAGGAAGGCAGTAGCGGATTTGCCGGCGTGGATTGTCTTGCGCACTTTTGAATTCTGAATTTCTAATTTTTAATTCCTTCCGCTCCCGCCGACGCCGGCTCACTCATGCCCGCGGCCTCGCCGGGCCGGGCGCCGCTGCCGCCTTTCATGTCGCGGGTGACGCTGAGGAAGGCGTCCTCGAGGTCCAGGGGGACTTCGTGGAACTGCGTGACGCGCAGCGATGAGCTGGCGAGCAGGGCCAGCAGATCGGCGAGCTTGGCGTCGTCGGCCTTGGTCTCGAAGCGGATCTGGGCCTCGGCCGGCGAGGGGGTGATCGTCGCGTCGGGCTCGAGGTTGTCCTTGAGGAGCCCGGCGACGCGGTCGAGCTGCTCGGCGTCGTTGAGCACGACCTCCATGATGCGGCGCTGGTTGATCTGCTTCATGATGTCCGCGAGCGAGCCGGCGGCGCGGAGCTTGCCCTGGATGATGATGGCCACGCTGTCGCAGATGCGCGACAGCTCGGGGAGGATGTGGCTGGTGACGATCAGCGTCTTGCCCATTTTCGCCAGGCGCAGCAGGATCTGGCGCATCTCGATGCGGGCCTGCGGGTCCAGGCCGTTGGCGGGCTCGTCGAGGATGAGCACCTCGGGGTCGTGCAGGAGGGTGCGGGCGATGCCGACGCGCTGCTTCATGCCGTGGGAGAGGGCGTCGACGAAGCGGTCCTTCATGTAGGTCGAGCCGGTGAGCTCGAGGCATTGGTCGATGCGCTGGGCGCGTTCCTTGCGGGGGATCTTGAAGGCGGCGCCGAAGAAGTCGAGGTACTCGTGGACGCGCATGTTGTCGTACGAGCCGAAGACGTCGGGCATGTAGCCGACGAGGCGTTTGATCTGTCGTGAGTCGGCGACGCAGTCGGCGCCGGCGATGGTGGCCTTGCCGGAGGTCGGCCGGGCGAGTCCGACGAGGATCTTGATGGTGGTGGTCTTGCCGGCGCCGTTGGGGCCGATGAAGCCGAGGATCTCGCCGCGGTTGACGCTGATGTTCAGGGCGTCGAGGGCGACGAAATCGCCGTACTTCTTGGTGAGGTCCTGTGTGTGGACGACGGGGGAGTCG
>SKPT01000366.1 GCA_007119405.1 Phycisphaeraceae bacterium | reverse complement strand
TGGTAGTTGGGCTTGCCCCGCCCGCCGCGGAGGATGAGGTGGCCGTCGGCGTTGCCGCGCGTGGCGACGATGCAGTTGCGGCCGGCCTCGTCGATGCCGAGGAAATGGTGCGGGCTGCGGGCGGACTGCATGGCGTCGATGGCCACCTGCAGGTCGCCGGTGGTCGAGTTCTTGTAGCCCACGGGCATGGACAGGCCCGAGGCCATCTGGCGGTGGGTCTGGCTCTCGGTCGTGCGCGCGCCGATGGAGGCCCAACTGACCAGGTCGTCGATGTATTGCGGCGTGATGGGGTCGAGCATCTCGGTGCCCGCGGCCAGGCCCATCTCCGTGATCGCCAGCAGCAGCCTGCGCGCCCGGACGAGGCCCTGGCCGATGTCGAAGCTGCCGTCGAGGTGCGGGTCGTTGATCAGGCCCTTCCAGCCGACGGTGGTGCGCGGCTTCTCGAAATAGACGCGCATGACGATGTAGAGGCGGTCGGCGTAGCGGTGCTTGAGCTCGGCCAGTCGGCCGGCGTACTCGATCGCGGCGTCGGGGTCGTGGATGGAGCATGGCCCGGCGACGACGAGCAGGCGCGGGTCGTCGCCGCGCAGGATGGCGCGGATGGCGTCGCGGCCTTCGACGACGGCGCGGTTGGAGGCGAGGGTCGCCGGGTGCTCCGCCTCGAGTTCGGAGGGGCTGACCAGCGGCGTGGTGCCGGCGACATTGAGGTTCTGCGTCGGCTGCATGCCCGCCGGGGGCGTGTGCGGGTCGGGGCTGTCGGTGGCGCGGGCCATGGCCGGGATCCTCGTCAAGCGGCGAATCCCGAATTGTACCGCATGCCCGGGGACCGAGGAAGTCGGTCGGGCGCCGGGTCCCAGCGCAGCAGAAAGGGGATGGGCGCGGGTGAGCCCATCCCCTCGCTCGCATTGCCATGGTCGGTGCCGGATCCGAACTCGGCGCCGCTGCGCGAGGCGGCGCTGCTGGGCCAGCGGGTGGGGTGAGGGGGGCTCCTGTTTTCTCCGGCCCGCCCTTGCGCATGACCGGCCAACGGGGCTTGACACGGCACGGATCATCGTTATTCTATTGTTATATCATTGGAGTCCTTTGGGGGTACACCTGATGTTTCGAACGATCGTTTGTTGTGCGGTGCTGTCCGCGAGCACCTCGGCAGCCGTCGGCCAGTGGACCGACCCACATGACGACTGGACGCGGCGGGATGCGCCGCCGGGCCAGGCCGACGGCCCGGGAGCGTGGTATTTGGCGTTTTCGACCGGTGTGATCTTTCCGTCCGATTCGGAGTCGAAGGATCTGCGCAGCCTCGGCTTCTCCAACGACATCCGCTTCGATCCGGGCTACGCGCTGCATCTCGCGGCAGGCCGGCACCTGCGACGTTTCCGCCTTGAGGGGGAGATGGCCCTTCGCTCGACCGACATCGACGAGGCCGTCATCGAAGGAACGCCCGTACCCAGTTCGTTCTTCCGGGGTGAGGTCAATATTTTCTCGATGATGGTCAATGGGTATTACGACCATCCCGTTACGGAAAAGCTGGATCTTTATCTGGGCGGTGGCGTCGGCGGTGCGTACGTCGATGGCAACATACGCGGAGGCGGGACAATCAACGGTGTGACGTTCTCGTTCACCGACGACCAGGACGTCATCCTGGTGTACCAGTTCATGGCTGGCGCCGCGTTCGCCATCACCAACAATCTCGCGCTGACCGGCGGCTACCGCCTGTTCTCGGGTACGAACCCGGAATTTGACCTGGGCGAATTTGACATGCCCTTTATCCATGCCGCCGAGTTCGGTATTCGGCTAAGCTTCTGACTGGTTTCGGACGGGCAACGGGCACGCGAAAAGAACAACTCACGCCGCCTGCCGCCCGATGCCGGCGTCAGGACCGTGGACCAACAAACGGGCGGCGGGAGTCGTTTTGAGGGCGAGCGTGCGACAGGCAGCGGCCGGGAATTGACTGCCGACCCGCTTCTTCGCCCCCACTGCGTCGCCCTTTCTTGAACCCGATGCTTGACCGGTGTCCGGGCCGGCTGTCATACTGGTTGGCACCGGCTCCGGGGCGGTTCCCGGCCCGCCACCACGCGGCAGGCCCACGGCCCATCTCGCCCGTGATGCGGCGAATTACAGCGCGTGGAAGCGGCCCGGCCTCCCCCTTTCTTTTGGTCCGTCACCCCCCGAACTGATCTCATGCACGCCAGGCACGGGAATACCGAAGTCGATGGTTCCGTCCGTAAATCGGGCGTTTCAGTCCTTCCGGGTCAGGTCGTGACCCGGGCCACATCCTCTGGGAGGCGATTCATCCATGGTTAACGTGCCACGCATCGCAACGGTTCACCATGTTCGGCTGGTTCTGCTTACGGCGCTCTTGCCCATCTTTGCGGCCGTACCCGCGCGGGCTGAACTTCAGTTTCAGCTTCTTGGGCAGGTTGTCGGCGAGGTTGAGCTCTGGGAGGCCGGGTGGACCGGCTCCCCTCACGATTCAGATGCCGAAGACATCTCTATTCTGTACGACTTGAACGACGCCGGGCCGTTCGACGAGACGGCCATCGCCGAGGTCGGCAACAGCGAGCTGTCCACCGGCTACCACAGTCTCTTTTCGGCCGCGCAGTTCGTCTCCATTGACGTCGACGGCGACAGCCTGACCATGACCGGTTCCGGCCAGGTCGAGGCCGTGAACGACTTCGCAGAGCATGAGTGGAACATCCGCGGCCGGGCCCACACCTTCCTCTCGCTCACCTTCCTCCACGATGCACCGATGCGATTGGATCTTTCGTGGCAGGGGGCATTCACCGGCCACGACGACCTCATGCTCAACGTCTTCGTCCATCGCCTGCACGACGTCGGTGGGGACACCCTCTTTTTCCATGGCGGGGACGGAACCCACGACGAGATCTTTGATCTCGATTCTGGCATTCATCGCGTCGCGGTACGCCTCGACACCCAACTCATCGAGGCGGGCGCCACCCTCGCCGGCACCTTCGATCTTGCCATGACGTTGACGCCGGCTGCCGGAGAATCGATCGTCGGCGACATGAACCTCGACGGCGTCGTGGACACGGGCGATGTGGCTCCTTTCGTGCTCGCGCTGACCGACCCGGCCCTCTACATGGCCCAGTTCGGCGTCGAGGAACCAACGATGATCAGCGTGGGCGACGTCAACGGCGATGGCGTCTTCGACACGGGCGACGTCGCGCCGTTCGTGGAGCTGCTCGTCGGCGGCGCGGGCGAGTCCAGCAGCGTGCCCGAGCCCGGCAGCCTTGCGCTGCTCGGCCTCGGTGCTCTGGCGCTGGTGAGGCCGCGCGGTGAGGGGGGCAGGGGGACGGGAGTCATTATTCGCCTTTAAATGGTCAACTTCACCGGGATCCGGCGCGTCGGGGGTGCCACGGCTTGACCGCGAAGCGGCAAGGCGTGCGATCATGGGCAAGCGCACGGCTTGCCCTTCGGGACAAGCCGTGGCACCCCACGACATGCAGTTGGAGCGACCATTCAAAGGTCAGTAGACGATGACGGCGACAGGTCTTGACTATCAGCGCCACGTGGCAAGGCAGTGGCGGCCGCCCCGCCGCCGCC
>SKPT01000405.1 GCA_007119405.1 Phycisphaeraceae bacterium | reverse complement strand
TGCCGCAGCCATCGCTTCGCTCTACCCACCCTACATCAGCACCGCCACGCGCAAAGTTCACGGCGTTGGGTGCCACTGACAAGCGGCGTCCGCGGAGCTTGTCAGTGCGGATCGGTGTGGCGGGTCGTCCGTCAGGCCACCCGACACTGACAAGGCCGAGGACGGCCTTGTCAGTGGCACCCCTTTTCCGACGAAGCTTGGCGCCGGGTGGACACGCGGTGCATCACCGCTCCATCCACGCCTGCCCGGCGGTATCCTCTCACCATGGCCCGCGACCTCGTCATCGGCCTGGACCTGGGCACCACGGCCATCAAGGCGTTGGCGGTGGATCCGGGGGCAGGCATCCGCGGCGAGGCGCGGACGGGCGTCGCGCTGCACCAGCCCCGGCGCGGCCAGGTCGTCATCGACGCCGCGGACTACGCCGACGCCGCCGTCGCGACGCTGGCGGAGCTCGTCGGCCGGGTCGATCGCGCCCGCCTGGCGGGCGTGGCGATCAGCGGCGCGATGCACAGCCTCGTGCCCATCGACGAGCACGACCTGCCCCTGACGCCGGCGCTGACCTGGGCCGACGAGCGCGGCCGCGACGAAGCGCTGCGCCTGCGCGGGCAGACCGACACCGCCGCCCTTCATCGCCGCACCGGCTGCCCGCTGCGCTGGCTCTACCACGGCCCACGCCTGCGCTACTTCCGCGAGCAGGCACGCAGCATCGACGGCCGGGCGACGCGCTACGCCACGCTCAAGGACGTCGTCGTGCATCGCCTGACCGGCAGGTGGGCGGCCGACCTCGGGCTCATGTCCACGACCGGGTTGATCGACCTGGCCGCCCGCGGCTACGACGCCGAAGCCCTGCGCCTGGCCGACGTGTCCGCCGACCGCCTGCCGCCGCTGTGCGAGCCCACGGCCGTCGTCGGGCCTGTCACCCACCGCGCGTCGCGCCTCAAGAACCTGCCGCTGATCGCCGGCTCCAGCGACGGGCCGTTGGCGAACCTGGCGTCGGTCGCCGGCGAGCGGCGCGTCGCGATCACCGTCGGCACCAGCGCCGCCGTGCGCGTCAACTGCGCCCGCCCGGCCGTCGACGACCGCGAGCTGACCTGGTGCTACCTCGTGGCCGAGGACCGCTACGTCCGCGGCGGGGCGATCAACAACGCCGGGCTGCTGGCCCAGTGGGTCGCCGACCGCTTTTACAGCGAGCTGGGCCCTGACGAGCGCTACCCCGCGATGCTCGCCGACGCCGGCGAAGCCCCCGCCGGCGGTGACGGGCTCGTCATGCTGCCGTACCTCACCGGCGAGCGCACGCCGATCTGGGATCCGCAGGCGCGGGCTACGCTGCACGGCCTTGCGCTTCGCCACACGCGAGGCCACATCGCCCGCGCGGCGCTCGAAGCCGTGGCGCTGTCGCTCGATGAGCTGGTCGCCCTCCTTGACGTGCGCGGGTTGCTGCGTGATGGGGGAACGGTCAGCGGCGGCATCGCGCGGGCGCGGCTGTGGTGCCAGATCCTCGCCGACGTGCTCGGCGCCCCGCTGCACATCGCCGACGTCCCCGACGCCTCGGCGCTGGGCGCCGCCATCGTGGGTCACAAGGCCCTGGGCCACATCGCCACGCTCGACGCCATGCCCCCGGCGACACCGACGCGGACGATCACGCCGCGCGGCGAGCACGCGGAGGCGTACGCGGAGCTGCGCCAGCGCTATCGCGAGTTGCAGGCGACGCTGCACGGGCGGTAGATGTCGCCCGGGCTGATGTAGGGTGGGTTTCGCTTCGCTCTACTCACCCTACATTGGCGGGCGCACGCCGAAGGTTATGGCGTTGGGTGCCACTGACAAGCGGAGTCCGCGGAGCTTGTCAGTGCGGATCGACGTGGCGGGTGGTCCGGCACGCCACCCGGCACTGACAAGGCCGAGGACGGCCTTGTCAGTGGCACCCCCGGGCCCGGGTTTTGGACGCACCCCAGTCCGCCAACACCGTGGCGGGTCGGCGATAAAATCGCTGGCGTATGCGGCCTATCGGAGCTCGCCCGGCATGCTCACCCTCGGCTATATCCTGGCGTTGATCGTCGCGATCATCGTGCTGCGGCGATACGTTCGCCGCCTGGATCGACCGCGCGTGGCGGCGGCGCCCGCCCAAGCCGAGGGGCCGTGGTGTGCCCAGTGCGATCATCCGATCCGCGTCGCGGGCGGCACGGCGTGCCCGGGATGCGGGCGGGATCTGACGAAATCAGGCAGCCTGCGGCTGCGAGTGCATGGTGTCACGCGACCACTTCTGTGGCAGGTTCCGCTGGTCATCGTCCTTTGTGGCACAGGCTGGGCCGGCGGAGCGTGGCTTGCCATTCCGGAAAGCGCGCACTATCGCCTCGTGGAGCATTGGGAGCAACCGGCCAGTGGTGCATACAGTGGGATCCTTTTGACGGGCTGGAATCTCGGCGGGCTCTACTGGTGGCAGAATTACGATGGCACAGATCTTCGATCAGGCAGAGTGACCATCGACCTTTACGGCGCACCGGAACGACCGCATTCCATTCATGTTGCTGGCCCGGAGAGCGAAGCTTACCGAGACTTCGACGTCCAATCGTTCGAACTGGAAGACCTGCTCGATTGGTTCGCCGACGCGGAACTTGACGTTACGGACCCCGCTGTGCGTGCCGAAGCGGAACATCTGCACGGGCGCATCACCGATCGATTGCTCGGCCAGGACGCGGCTCCCGATGCCTCGCGCACGCCATTCGCAGGGGTGGATGTCTCCGAGTCGACCGGCCGCGGGTTCCGCGACGGCTACTTCTGGACAACGGTTGGGCTGATACTGACGCTCCCGCTGTACATCGTGCTCGCCGTGCTGCTGATCAAAGCCGCGGCGCGCCGCAGCGCGCCGTCAGCGGTGCTCGATCCGGCCGTGCCGGTTGACTTCAAGCGTCGCCGCCTCTTGCGTCCGCGGTCGTGAGATGCGCGGCCGGCCTACAGATCGCGCCGCCATCGAGGCTATACCTCGCCTGAAGGCGACGGCTAACCCCTCACCCCACCCCCGCCGCGACCTCCCGCCGATACGTCAGCCGCGGCGCCGTCGCCTTCGCATCCTCATTGCCTTCCGTCGGCCGGCACAGCACCCAGTGCCCCGGTTCCACCTCGTACAGCCGCGCGTCCGCGTGCCCGTAGCCGCGCACCGGGTCCGGGTCCGGCTCGTGTGCATCGACCTGGTAGCCCTTGGGAAAATCCTCGGGGATCGTCGCGCCGTCGGTGACCGTCGGCAGCCGCTTCGCCTGTCGGCCGAGCACCGGCATCGACTTGAGCAGCCCGCGCGTGTAGGGATGCAGCGGCCGCTTGAACGCGTCGCGCACGGACGCATACTCGAGGATGCGCCCCGCGAACATCACCGCCACCACGTCCGCGTTCTCCGCCACGACGCCCAGGTCGTGCGTGATGAGCATCATCGACATGTCCTTGTCGAGCTGAAGCTGGCGCAGCAGCTCGAGGATCTGCGCCTGGATCGTCACGTCCAGCGCGGTCGTCGGCTCGTCGGCGAGCAGCAGCCGCGGCTGGCAAGCCAGCGCCATCGCGATCATCACACGCT
>SKPT01000256.1 GCA_007119405.1 Phycisphaeraceae bacterium | reverse complement strand
CGTCAGGTGCGGTCCCGGGCGGGGCCGACACCGCCGCACGGGGCGGCGCGGGAACTGGCGGCCGTCGCCGAGCGCCTGGGCCTGGCGGTGCAGCGCGTGCATGAGCCGGCGGGGGCGTCAAGCTGTACGCACGGGTGAAGCGGCGCGGAACCCGTGGATCGGCGCGGCGTCGGGGCGCCTGGTCCGGAGGGGCGGCGGCAGGCGCGGACACCGCCTCCGCCCCTGCCGGGGCGGGTTCGCGCCGCCGACTCTCAACCACGGGTTCCGCTGCGCTTCACCCGTGGCTACAACCCTTCGCCCCTCTGGGGCGAGACCACGCGCCTCACGCGAGGGCGTGCGTCGTACTCCGGGGCCACGCACCTCGCGCGAGGCAGCGCCTGTAGGGTGGGTAGAGCGAAGCGAAACCCACCGTTTCTGCCCGGACCATCTATGCCCATCGTGGTGGGTTTCGCTTCGCTCTACCCACCCTACACGCAACGTTCACGGCGCCCGGTGCCCCTGACAAGCGGAGTCGGCGGCGTTCGTCCGTGTGAGCGTTGACGACCACCGACAAGGCCGGGCACGGCCGCGGCCCGCGCCGGTCATTCACACCATTCCCCCCTTCCCGGGCCAGGGCGCGACGTCAGGCCTCGGCCGCAGCCGTGTCGCGCCGCGGGGCGCCGATGCTGTCAAGGAAGCGGGGCGTCAGCTCGTCTGTGGTCAGCCCATGCTCGGCGGCGAGCGGCGCGATCTGCGTCAGGTCGTAGCCGGCCAGGTCGAGCGCGGCGGCCCGGGTGAAGTCGATCTCGAGGTCGCGCTCCTTCAAGGCGATCATGCCGGAGATCGTCGCTCCGGGGTCGCCGCCGGCGAGCTGGTGGCTTTCGATCTGCGCCGGGCCGACGTCGAGGCCGGCCTTGACGGCGCGGATGCTGCACAGGACGACCTTGCGCGGATCGACCCGGCGAAAGCGCATGGCGAGGAGCTCGAGGAAGCCGATGGGGACACCGGACATTTGCGCCTGCATCCAGAGGTTGAAGAAGGGGATGACGATCGCGAGGACGATCAGCGCCATCATGCCGGCGATGATCAGGATGGCGGTGAAAACGATGGTGAAGGCGCTCTGGGCAGCCGTCGAGAGGATGATCATGGCAGGGCTCCCGGTGGACAGGGGCCCGGCATGTTACCGGCGGCGGAGGCGAACGGGAAGGCCTGGCGAACTGGCCGGCCTGGGAAAATCGCGTCCGATGACCGTCCGTGGTCGTCGGACGCGTTGTGAGCTGCGGTCCTGCCGCGTCACGCAAGCCACAGCCTGGCCTTTCGGCGTCAAGCCGCGGCCTGCGGAGTGGGGCCGTCAGGCGACCCGCTCCGCATATCTTCTCCGCAGCGTTCGGAGCTGCCTGTGCGCATCACGAATGCTGCGGTGGTGCCGATGAAGCAGGCGGCGGACGCCGGGCGGGCGCAGCCGGCGCAGTGCCCGGTCGTAGCGGCACCGCGTGCGCGCCTCGGTGCGCTCCAGGCGTCTCAGCGTCGCCGCCTGTTGGCCTGTGGCCAGCCGGCGGACGGTCCGCCACCAGCCGGTGACCCGCTCGACGGGCCGCTCGGGCGGATCGTGCACGGGCTGGCCCTGCCGCGCCAGCAGGCTGGCCAGGTCGCGGGCGAAGTCGCCGTGGGCCTGGGCCAGCTCGTAACACAGCGCGGTGAGCTCCGCGTCGTACAGGTGGTCGCCGGCGTCGCGGAAGCTGCGCTCGCTGAGGCGGTCCTGCGCGAGCAGGGCCTGAAGCTGTCGGCGGGCGCCCGGCTCCAGTTCGGGGGAGGCGGACATGGTTGCAGCTCCTTGGGGCGCGGCGGCGGTGCCGGTCAGTGCGTCGGCCCGCCGCGCTGCACGAGCCCGACGATCAGCGACACGACGAACAGGATCAGGAAGATCACGAAAAGCACCTGCGCCACGGTCGCCGCCGCCCCGGCGATGCCGGCGAAGCCGAACAGCGCCGCGATCAGGGCGATGACGAAGAAGATAATGGCCCGGTAGAGCATGGCGGGGTCTCCTTGGCTGATGCTCCAGGCGGGCCGGGCCGCGACCCGCCACCGCGAGGCATGGGTGCAAACCGCGCGCCGCTTGGCGGCGCGGCGACACCGCACTGATATACTGGCGGGTTCGACCATGGCATCGCCGACGAAGAAGACCTGCTGCACCCCCTCGGCCGCGCAGGCGCCGCTCACGGCCGCCTCGATGCCCAGCGGCGTGCGCCCCCACCACGTCGCCGGCGCCGCCCCGGTCACCAGCGTGCCGCTGGCCGAGGCGGGCCGACACGCCAGCGCCAGCTCGACCGAGGGGATGATCCGCATCGCCGGCGGAAGCTTCCGCATGGGCACGGATTCGGACGAGGCCTGGGTCGAGGACGGGGAAGGCCCGGTGCGCGAGGTGACGATCAGCCCGTTCCACATCGACGCGACGGCGGTGACCAACGCGGCGTTTGAAAAGTTTGTCCAAGCCACCGGCTACGTCACCGACGCCGAGCGCTTCGGCTGGTCGTTCGTCTTCCACAGCCACCTGCCGGCCAAGTACGCCCAGCGGTTGGCGCAGAGCAACGCCGTGCAGGGGCTCGCCTGGTGGCTGGCGGTGCCGGGGGCCTGCTGGCGCAGGCCGGCGGGCGAGCGGTCCAACCTCAAGGGGCTCATGGATCATCCGGTCGTGCACGTGTCCTGGAACGACGCGGTGCGCTATGCCAGGTGGGCGGGCAAGCGGTTGCCGACCGAGGCGGAGTGGGAGCTGGCGGCGCGCGGGGGATTGGAGCAGCGGATCTATCCCTGGGGCGACGAGCTGACGCCGCGCGGGCGACACATGTGCAACATCTGGCAGGGCAGGTTTCCCGAGCGGGACACGGCCGAGGACGGTTACGCCGGCACCTGCCCCGTCGACGCCTTTCCCGCCAACGGCCACGGGCTGCACAACGTCTCGGGCAACGTGTGGGAGTGGTGCCTGGACTGGTTCAGCCCTGACTGGCATCTTGAGGCGAGCGAGGCGACCCGGGTGAACCCGGCCGGGCCGGACCAGGGCACGCACAAGGTGCAAAAGGGTGGGTCTTACTTGTGCCATCGCAGCTACTGCAACCGCTACCGGGTCGCGGCGCGGACGGGCAACACGCCCGACAGCGGGACAACGAACAACGGCTTCCGCTGCGTGCGGGATGTGTAAGGCGGTCCGGGGTGCACCTCAAAATGGTGGCGGGCGACGTGCGAGCTTCGGCGTTGGGTGTCGCTCGCTCAAAGCCGCGAGCTTCTGCGGGCAGGCGTTGTGAGCCGCCCCGAAGGGGCGACGGGCTGTAGCCACGGGTGGAGCGCAGCGGAACCCGTGGGAAGCGTGGCCATGGATCTACCTGCCCCGGCGGGGCAGAGGCGGCGCTGAAAAACGCCCTGCCGCCGCCCCGTCCGGGGCGGAGTTCGTTTATTCGTGACAACCACGGGTTCCGCTGCGCTCCACCCGTGGCTGCAACCCTTCGCCCCTGCCGCAGGGCCTCGCAGGCCCGACGTTCCGGGCGTTCAGTTCGCAGGATTCATCTGCCACAGGCCTGTCGTACACCCG
>SKPT01000650.1 GCA_007119405.1 Phycisphaeraceae bacterium | reverse complement strand
GGTGGTGGTAAGCATCAGACCCGGACATCGGGCTTCCACCTTCCGGGTCTTCAGCCGCCCGCCGGGAATCGTCACATCTCCCATCGCCTCTCCGTTGCCGACGACACAGATTCTCCAGCTTCTCGTCCCGCTCTACGTGCGGCTGAACCTGCACCGGCCCATGATGTGCGCTGGTAGCAAGTCGGTGCGCAGCACCGACGGAGGCATCAAGGTGTTTGACCGCCGTTGCCACCGAGGGTGCCCCACCGTGAGCCCGCCGGTTCCTCGCGCGATCCTGTCAGCAACCGACCATTCGTGCCCCCGGCGCCATGGACGCGATGGCAGTATTCGCCGAGCCCCTCGCCCGGCTGGCGTCGGTCACGCCACTGTGCCAGCAGCGGACGCAACGTCGCCGCGATGTCCTTGAGCGGGACGTTGCCGGCATAGAACTCCCCGAGGCGATCACCGTTCAATCCGCCGCCGACGAAGAGGTCGTAGCAGCCGGGCTTGTGTCCAACGAGGCCGATGTCCGCGGTGTACGGCCGGGCACAGCCGTTGGGACAACCCGTCATGCGGACGGTCAACGGCACGTCGGCGAGACCGAGGCGCACCAAGTCGGCTTCCACCGTGTCGATCACACCCGGCATCACGCGCTCCGCTTCGTTCAGCGCCTGGCCGCAGCTCGGCCAGGCGGGGCATGCCATGGCGTGACGACGCACGCCCGTCAACGCCTCGACGGCCGGAACATTGTAAGCCTCCAGCACACCTCGAGCCGTTGCGATCGATGCCTCGGAAAGGTCACCCAGCAACAGGTTCTGCTGCGGCGTCATGATGACGCTGGGACGCAGATGTTCGACAATCGTGCGCAGTGCCGAGCGGCGTCGGACGCGATCCTGGTCCACCACGCGTCCGCTGGGCACGTCGAGGCCCAGGAAATGCCGTCCGTTACCCTGTTCGTGCAGTCCGAGCCAGTCCCGGTGCTTCAGCCGTGGCAGAGGCACGCATGGCTGGATCTCAAAGCCGGCCCGCCGTGCGAGCTCGGCGCGGAAGTCCTCGACGCCGAACGCTTCGACGAGGTACTTCAGCCGGGCGTGCTTGCGATCGGTCCGATCGCCGAAGTCGCGGAAAATCGCCAGGATGATCCTCACCGCATTGACGACGTGTCCGGCCTCAACGTACGCCAGCTCGCTCGCCAGGCGGGCGAAGGTGCGGCCGTTCCCGTGGGTCATTCCAAGCCCGCCGCCAACGAGCAGATTCACGCCCCGAAACGTACTGCCGTCCATCACGAGCACCAGGCCCACGTCCTGACTATGGACTTCGACCGAGTTGTCATCCGGCAGGGCGATGCCGAGCTTGAACTTGCGCGGCAGGTACTGCCGGCTGTAGAGACGTTCGAGCTCGTCGCCAGCGGTTGCCTTACGATCGAGCCAGAGCTGCTCGTAGCTGGGCATGGGTGGGCACAGAGCTGTCCGAAGCTCATGCGCCAGGGCACGGGCGGCGCGATAGTCAGGCGTGTCGAGTGGCGCGGCGGGAGCCATGATGTTGCGGGCGATGTCGCCGCAGCCGCAGCGTCCCGACAGGCCGAGCTCGTCCAGGCGGCGCATCGCCGGCCGCAGGTCGCCCTTGCGCAGGCCGTGCAACTGCACGCACTGTCGCGTGGTGAGCCGAAGCGCGCCGGTGCCGCTGACATCGCGAGCGAACCGGTCCAAGCCCAGGTACTGCTCGGCCGTCAACACGCCGGCGGTCACGGCGACGCGGATCATGTACGACGGCTCGGCTTCCACACCCATGGCCTTGCTCGCCAAGCGCTCGTCGCGGCCGCGCTGCTCGTAGATCCCGTGATACTTCAGAAGCTGCAAGGCCTCGCGGCCGAGGCTCGACGTGCCGTCGTCGAGGGCCTGCCGGATCATGGCGGCAAGATCCCAGCCGCCTCGCTTGTCGGCTTCGGCTTGCGTGGGTCTGGGTCTGTTGGCGAGGGGGCTCAAGCTACGCGTCACGGCAGGTCTTCACTTTCCTGATGGCATGCGGTATCGAGCCGCCCTCCTGGCCGTGCAACGGATCGGTGCATCGTGTGGCTGGCAACACGGCCGCGGCAGCCCGTCCGGCACCATCGGCCGGACCGGCGGACAGATCATAACACCAACGCCTCCTCTGAGTTGTAGAGCTGGCTCGGCGCCCGGGCCGCGGTAGCGTCCGGATCAGGAGACGGGTAGGCTGATCATCAGCGGCCCCGGAACCAGCCTTCTACCCCAGATGTAAGGCAGACACGTCCCCCTCAGTGCTGCCGGCTCAGCCTTCGGAGCTCACCCATGTCCCCAGATCCGTGTTACAGCACCGTCGCGTTCGTGGTGGTGATCGTGGCCGCCTCCTTTGTCTCCGCCGACGTTCGCATCGAACGGCTTCCCGATGGTGCCATCCACCCGCAGGCGGCGGTGGACGAGGACGGCACCGTCCACATGATCTACTACCGCGGCGATCCGGGAGACGGCGACATCTACTACGTGCACCGCGCCGCGGACCCGGCCGCGTTCACGGAACCGATCCGCGTCAACAGCCAGGCGGGCAGCGCCGTCGCCGCCGGCACGGTACGCGGGCCGCGCATGACCCTCGGCCGAGCAGGGCGCGTCCACGTCGCGTGGATGGGCTCCTCCAGCGCCCGGCCCAAGGCCCCCGGCGACGCGACGCCGATGCTCTACAGCCGCCTCAACGACGCGGGTACCGCCTTCGAGCCGCAGCGCAACATCATCCAGCACGCCGTGGGGATCGATGGTGGAGGCACCGTCGCCGCCGACCGCGAGGGCCGCGTGTACGTCATCTGGCATGGCCGCGGTGAGCGTCAGGGCGAAGCGCATCGCCGGCTCTACGTCGCATCCTCCAACAACGATGGGCAGAAATTCGCACGCGAGGTGCCAGCATCGCCGAGCAAATTGGGCGCTTGCGCCTGCTGCGGTGTCGAGGCGCATGTCGATGCCCAAGGGAGCCTGCACATCCTCTACCGCTCGGCCAAGGCCAGCGCGGAGCGCGGCGCGTGGCTTGTGAGCTCACGTGACCACGGGCGCAACTTCAACGCGGCAGAGCTCGAGCCCTGGCCAATCAACGCGTGCCCGATGTCCACGGGCGCCTTCGCCGTCACGGATGATCGGCTCATCGTGGCGTGGGAGACGCAGCAGCGGGTCTCCTTCGCCAGCAAACTCGTCGCCGCGGACGCGGCCGGTCAGCCGCACCGCGCCACGGACCAGCAGGCAAGTCAGAAGCACCCGGCGCTGGCGGTCAACGACGCCGGCGAGGTGTTGCTCGGCTGGGCCGAGAACACCGCCTGGGGCCGCGGCGGCGCCGTCGCGTGGCAGCGCTACGACGCAGATGGCACGCCGTTCGGTGAGCCCGGGCGGGCCGAGGGCCTGCCGACCTGGAGCCGTCCCGCGGTCTGGCCCGCAGGTGATGGCTCGTTCGTGATCTGTTACTGACTGCATCGGCCCGACTGCAATCCGCGCGCGTGACATATCGCTCCCCGCGAATTCGCGGTGTCGTTGCTCCGGCGGGGCGCGTACAACCGCTCGACCGCCAGATGCATCCGGTCGTCGAAGACGTCGGCCTAGACCTGCGTCGTGGTCACGTTGCGGTGGCCGAGCTGCTTCTGAACGAGGCCCACGGCTTTGCTTGGGCTGCCGCCTACGACCGGCGCCTGGCGGGGCCGTGGTCATGCACCGCCACGGCGCCGACGCCCCGACGGTGGGGCAGGTCGTCGGAGTCTCGCCGCCGGAGTGATCCGGCCGGGCCGCGCCATCGCGTCGTGGCGGCGTGCCCGTGCCTGACCATGCCGAGCGCCTTGGAGGTGACGGCTGGGACCGGGCGGTGCGGCGACCCCGGTTTGGCCCAACCCTCTGGCCTGGCCCGCCACCGCGTCTCGACCGCCCGCGAGCCAACGCGGCGGGCCGGATCGTGGCAACGGGCGCACTCCTCGTACACACACCACCACCGCCAGCCTCCAACCCGCCCCGGAGCCGGAGCAGGCAACTGGCGAATTTCGCCAGTTGGACCCGCCCCTGCGCACCAGCGCCTGCGTTGAGCTTCCCGTCAACGCCTGATCCACCGAGGTCGCCGCCTGAACACTCGCCGGAGCTCGCCGATGCCCCGGCCGACATGGTCGCAGGCATGGGGCAGGGGTCGGCCAGTTTGCCGGTCGCTCAGGCGCAAGCTCATTCCGCTTCGGCCGGATATCCCCTTTCGATCCAGCCGGACGTTCCACCGTTGAGGCTGCGCACGTTGGTGTACCTGACCGAGCGTAGCATGAGCATGCCATCCAGTGAACTGTTGCCCTTGTTGCACACGGTCACCATCGGATGATCGCGATCGGAAGGCAGGTCGCCGCCAATGGCCTGCTCCAGTTTGTCGAGCTCGACGTTGATGGCGCCCGGCACGTGGCCGGCCTGGTACTGGTCCGGCTTGCGGACATCGACGAACAAGGTTTTCCTGTCATCGATCAGCGGCCTGGCCTCATCCGCTTCGACCGTGTTGGCCGGATCGCGGGCCAGCGCCCGCAGCCGCTCCAGCAGCTTCTGCTCGCGAGCGTTGGCGGGCTGCGTCTGCCGGGGGAACATTTCCGGAAAATGGCGATGAATCGAGCTCGCGTACTTGAAGATGTTGTCCGGGAAAATCACCACGGCCACGGCATCGGGCACATCCTCAAGCACCTTGAGCAAGCCCGCCACCGCCATGCCGGAACTGGGGCCGGCGATGATGCTCTCCTGCCGGTTCAAGCGCAGGCACATGTCGAACGCCTCGCGATTGGCAACCTCCACGACGTGGTTGTAACGATCGGGCTCAAAAAACCTCGTCTGCTCCAACTGGCGAAGGCTGCGCACCCCCGGGATGTCGTGGCCTTCCTCGGGACACACGCCCACGAGCTGTACGCGGGGATTCTGCTCTCTCAGGAACCGGCCTGCACCGGAGATCGTGCCGCAGGTGCCCAGGCCGGCCACCAGGTGCGTCACCCGGCCTTGCGTCTGGCGCCAGATCTCGGGCCCCGTCGTGCGGTAATGCGCCTCCGGATTGGCCTCGTTGGCGTACTGGTTGAGCATGTGACAATCGCTTTCGCTCTCCGCAATGCTCATGGCCGTCGCGATGGCCCCTTCCGGCGCGCCGGGGGCGGGGCAGAGGTTGTCGTCAAGTTCGAGCACGTCGCAGCCAAAGAATCGCAGGGCGGCGCGCTTCTCGGCGGGCACCGAGGAGGACATCGGTGTCCGCAACGGGTAGTGCTTGGCGTTGGCGATCATCGCCAGGCCCAGGCCGGTGTTGCCCGAGGTCGGCTCCACCAGCTTTTGGCCCGAACCAAGGATGGAGCGGTCTTCCGCATCGCGCACCAGGTTGGCGGCGATGCGGTCCTTGACGGCCCCGAAGGGGTTGTACCATTCCAGCTTTGCGAAGACCCGCATCTGGGCGAATGGGACCACTCGATTTAAGCGTACCAGCGGCGTCGGGTTGTCCGCATTGGACAACATGTCCATGACGCAGTCGTATACGCGGGGGCCAGCGATCTCACTCATCATCGTCTCCTGCATTTAGAACCAAATGATCAGCGTGATCATGCTGCGGGGCGAGCACTCGCCTGGACATGGCCGAGTCTAATGCGCTGCCCCCGGTGCGGCTACGCGCCAAGCCTGTCCCGGCAACCACATGCACGGTGCCAGGGTCAGCCGGTGTGCCCGGCCATGAACCGCCGGAAAGGGCCGACCCGCCAGGGTTGCGGCGCGTATGCCGGTTGAGCAGCGTGCCGATCGAGCGGTCCAACGCAATCATGTTGCCCGCCCCCTCGTCGCGCGGAGGCAGATACGCTCTCATGCAGCGCCTCCGCTTGGCCCGTCACCGCGCATCGGCCGCCCGCGAGCCAACGCGGCGGGCCGGATCGCTGTAACGGCCCCACGCTCATCCACGCCACCGTCACCGCCGCCTCCCAAACCCGTCATCCCGAGTGGAACCAGGAACCGCCGCTCCCGCCCCACGCCGTGACCGGCCAACACCTGCCCACCTGGCATGGCGGCCGACCCTCCTCCCATCCGGCTCCCTCATGCCCGAACCCCAGGGGGCCGCGTGCATCGGGCCACAGAACGCTTCAGGAGCCTGCCTCGCGGCCCCCTGGCCTCGATGCCCCCTTGCCCGGGCACAGGCCCGCCAGAGCAGGCAGCGGCAGCGTCAAGCTCGGGCCCCCGATCGCCCGCATCCTGGGCCATGGCGTGTTGCACGCCGACGCAGCAGCATCAATCCGGCGGCGAGCAAACCGGCGGTGCCCGGCTCGGGGATGGCGGGGTGTTCATCCACCGCGAGGGTCTATCGGCCTCGCCCGCCGCGGGTTATGATGACTGATCTGCTGCGGCACTTCTCATCTCGGAGGACATCATGGCCCCGGCGATTCGCGGTCCCATCCTGCTCGGCCAGCCCTCGCCCTCGCTGCGGTGGATGCGGCGTATGGACCGGCCCGAGTTGGCCGCCCACCTCCAGCGTCTGCGCGAGGAGGCAGGGCATGTTGAGCGGCGCATAAGCCGGCTGCAACGCCACCGGGAGCAGGCGGATGAGTCGCGCTGGGCGGCCCGGTTTACGCGGCTGGTCGAGTTGCACGATCGCCTCTTGGCGCTGATCCAGGAAGGACGTCGACTGTACCGGGTGCAGGGCTGATCGGGTACGCGACCCGAGACGGGAGCAGGGCCATGGTGCACAGCCACTCTCGATGAGCCGGCGGGCCGATGGCGTCGTCTGCCGCATCGTCATTAACCTTCAGCCGCACGAGCAGCGGCGTTTCGTCGTCGCGGACCATGGCCGCCCCGCCTACCGCGTCGGCACCGTCGATGCCGCGGGTGGCCGGCAGTGGGTCGACATCGCCGGCGACATGTTTGGCTTGGGCGACGGCCGAGTCCCGGCCTACGTCCAGGCCCACGCCCTGCACCGGCTGTGCGAGCGCATGGAACTGGACACCGACGGCGACATCGCTAACGTGATGATCATCCGGGCCTGCCTCGCCCGCCACGTGGTCCAGCGCGAGGACCACAAGTGCTGGCTAGCCGTCGGCGGCCCGGACGGCCACCGCTTCGGCTACCTGGTCGCCTCGCCGCAGGACGGGGTGGTGCTGATCCGCACGTTCACGTTCCTGACCGCCTCCAACGCCCCCGAGGCCCGCAAGCTGCGCCACCTGCTGTATGAGCCGGCTACGACTACCGCCGCCTGCGCCTGGACGAATTGAGCACCTACCTGCTCGGCGAGGTGCCGGACGACCCGAAGCTGCGGCGAATCTTCGCCAAGTCGCGGTGTGGGCATCTGCTGGAGTTGGGGGAGAACAGTTGAGGCGGCACCATTCAACTGTCGCTCAGCCCGTATCATCGCCTGCGAGATGACTCCCATCAGACCAGCTTGTGCCGAATGAGCTTGAGCTTGGCGTCTCGGTGGTTCAGGAGAATCAGGCCCGTATACCTTTGTGGATACGTTCAAGTGGCGATCAGGTTGAACAGCGCGCCGGAGGTCACCGCGCAGAGGAAGGCGAAGGCGGCGTACGCCACCAGCAGCTTCGTCCGAAAGATCGCCGAGAGCAGCGCCAGCGACGGCAGCGACACGCCCGGCCCCACGAGCAGGTAGGCCAGCGTCGCGCCGGGACCCATGCCCAGGTCCACCAGCGCGGCGGCGGTGGGCACCTCGGTGTAGGTGCACATGTAGAGGACGGACGCTGCCGCCGAGGCGAGCACCACGCTCAGCACACCGTCGCCGCCGACCCATGAGGCGATCCACTCTGCGGGGACCAGCGCCCGGATCAGTCCGCCGAGCACAACCGCCAGCAGCAGGTAGCCGTTCATCTGCAGGAACAGCCGGCCGCTGCTGCCCAGCACCCGCGCCCAGCGCGAGGATGATGCGGATGCGGCCGAGCCATCCAGCGAAGACTGCGAAGCGGTGCAGTTGGTGGTTGTCGAGGGCTCGTCGAGGCGAAGCAGCGAAGCGGGCCCACCATTGCGCCGTGCCCACCAGCCGAAGAGCGTGGCGGCGAGCATGGCGATCGCGAACGTGCCGACGACGCGGGCGATGGCCAGTTCCGCGCCGAGGGCCCCACCGGTAATCAGCACGGCCGGGAGATTGATCATCGGTGCGGCGATCACGAACGCCATCGCCGGTCCTAGTGTACGCCGCCACAAATGATATTCTTTAACGGTCGATCTTGCCGATCAACAGGTATGCGTCGAGCCACCGCCATTTCGTTGACCGAAGCCGAACGCCGCAACCTTGAGCAGCTCAGCCGCGGCCGACGCGTCGCGGTGCGCCTGGCCGAACGCGCCAAGATCGTGCTGCTGGCCGACGACGGCTTCGAGAACCAGCAGATCGCCGCGAAGCTGGGCATCTCA
Source organism: Phycisphaeraceae bacterium (assembly GCA_007119405.1). The sequence continues at coordinate 4,449 of SKPT01000650.1, read as the reverse complement.
TGCCCCAAGGCCAGGCGGTGGCGTGATCGCTACGCCGAGCTTGGCTTGGCGGGAATCGAGAAAGACGCGCCGCGGCCCGGCCGGCGTCGCACCATCGACGACGAGCAACGCGCCGCCATCGTTCGCAAGACGCTGCATGAAACGCCCGAAGGCCAGACGCACTGGAGTCGATCCACGATGGCCAACGTCAGCGGCGTCAGCGACTCGAGCGTCGGGCGCATCTGGCGTGAGCATGGCCTCAAGCCACACCTCGTCGAGACATTCAAGCTGTCCAACGATCCGCAGTTCGTGGAGAAACTCAAAGACATCGTCGGCTTGTATGTATCGCCGCCCGAACACGCCGTCGTGCTGTCATGCGACGAAAAGAGCCAAATTCAGGCGTTGGATCGCACGCAGCCGGGCCTGCCGATGAAGCCTGGGCGGTGTGGCACGATGACGCACGACTACAAGCGCAACGGCACGACGTCCCTGTTCGCGGCGATGAACGTGCTCGACGGCACGATCCTGAGCACGTGCATGCCACGGCATCGACATCAGGAATGGCTCAAGTTCCTGAAGTTGATCGATTCGAAGGTGGACCCGGACAAGGCGGTGCACGTGATCTGCGACAACTACGCGACGCACAAGCACCCGAAGGTGCAAACGTGGCATCGACGCCATCCGCGCTTCCATTTTCACTTCACGCCGACGGGTGCCTCGTGGCTGAACATGGTCGAGCGCTTCTTTCGCGATCTGAGTGAGAAGGCGCTCAAGCGAGGCAGCTTCTACAACGTGGACGATCTCGTCGGTGCCATCGACGAATACATCAACCAGTACAACGAGGCGCCCAAGCCGTTCGTCTGGACGGCGTCGGCGACGGACATCCTGGCCAAGGTCAAGCGAGCGCGCACGGCGCTGAATACGGTATAGACTGTTTGGCGGGGACCACTAGCGGCACCTCGGCGCGGGTCATCCCGCCCAGCAGCGGCGCCATACCGCAGGAGCAGATGGGGATCGCGGAGCCGGTGCCCGCCGCCAGTGCCGAGGCCTTCACCTCGCCGGAACGGAACCAGCCGGCTAGTCGCTGCCAGGTCGCCAAGGCCATCAGCGCTCCGGCCAGCAGGATGCCGATCAGCCAGTAGGGCATCAGCTCCGTGAGCATCTTGCCCGCGGCGAGCCAGACGCCGGTCAGCACGGCCACCACGCCCGTGCCGATCGCCTCCTGCCGGAAACCGCTGCCGACCAGGACCGACCCGGCGGAAGCCCCATGGGCGACGGCATACGCGGCGGCGCTGGCGTACAGACCGATCAGCAGGCTCAGATACACCCACGTCTTCACCGGCAGGGCTGTGATCGCGCGGACGATGCTGCTTTGTGGCGCGGTCGGCTCGCAACCGCACGCGGTGTCGCTCTGACAGCCGACATCCCCCGCCGAGGAGGTTGTCGGGAGCTGACTCATGAACACCATTTTATGGCCGAACAGCCGTGGAACGCAGCCGTACCGGGAGGCATACTGACACTGTACCCCGGTGCCTGCGGCCGAACAGGGTGAATTTTTTAGAAACCGTCCGAATTCCCCTTGACCTTGCACCATGGTGCAAGCGTTATGCTCTGGGTGTGATGAACAGCCCCGACTCGACAACCCGTCTGACGCGAGGTCAACTCGCCCGGGAGGCAGGCGTTAATTTTGCCACGGTTTGCTATTACGAGCGGCGGGGGCTGCTACAGACGACGAAGCAGGCGCCCAATGGTTATCACCATTACCCGGTGGAAGCGGTGCAGCGGCTGCGCTTCATCAAGCGGGCGCAGGAACTGGGCTTCTCGCTCAAGGAAGTGGAGGCCCTGATGGAGCTCAGCGAACAGACGAACGCGCCGTGCTCGGAAGCTCGTGAACGAGCCGAGGCCAAGGTCATCGAGATGAAGCGCAAGATCGAGGATCTTCAGCGAATGAAGCAGGCGGTGGAGCAACTGGTTGAGCGCTGTCGCAGCCAGGGCAATGCAAACCAGTGTCCGATCCTCGACAGCCTGCATGGCGAGATGGCGGGGAGCGGCGTCGGAGAACCGTCAAGCGAAGGGAAATCGCTCCCGAAAGGAGACAGGCGATGAATGGTACGGCGATGTGGATGTTGGCAGCGGTATTGACCCTCGGTGGCGGCTGGATGGCGTTTTCGGGAGCTTCGGTGGGTACCGAACGGCCGAACTGTCCGGGCAGGATCATCTGCCCCGAAACCGGCGAGCCGATCTGCCTTGATCAGTGCCCGCTCGAGGACGACGCGGTGAAGCCGTGCTGTGTCCTGGCGTGACGTACTTTCTGACAGGGACCAATGACATGAAGGTTGAGATTCTGTATTTCGAAGGCTGCCCCAACCACGCGCCCACGGTGCAGCGCGTGAGGGAGGCCGCGGATGCGTTGGGGGTGGACGTGGAAGTTATCGAGCGCAACGTGGGGGAGATCGACGATGCGGCGTCAGTAGGTTTCCGCGGGTCGCCCACCGTGCTTGTCGCGGGGAGAGAGGTCGAGCCCGGCACCGGCGAGGCGACTTCCAGTGCCGCCTGCCGCACGTTCAGCAGCGGGACGGGCGTCCCCGACCGGGCGGTGATCGAGAAGGCGTTGCGAGACAACGGCGGATAAGTAGGATGCGCGAAGGTGGCCGCCGTTTGCCGCGCCACGGATCCTCTTTGGCCGCAGACACACCCCATGCCCCCGGAAGCCTCGCCGTCAGCCATGTGTTGGCGGCGGGGTTGTTTTTGGCGGAAGCGGATGCGGCGGGATTCCTCGGGCGGGTTGATTCGTGATTCTTCTATTGCTGAATGCCATCGCGGCGTAATTGCTCGCTGGTGGCGCGTTGGGCTTCAGTGCCGGCGGGGTTTTCGTACCAGCCAGGGTCCTGGTAGGTGGTGATGCCATCGCGGACCTTCACGAGGGTGGCCATACCGCCCATCGTGATGTAGCCGTGCGGGCCGGGCATGCCCACCATGGGGATGCTGTTGCGCGGCACATTCATGTGGCCTGACGCGACATGTTGGCCATGGTCTTCCATGCCGGCGTGGCCCATGGTCATGTACTCGGGCAGGAGCTGGCGGATTTTCTCGTCCAGGCCCTCGGTGTTCATGCCGATCAGGTAAGGCTCGGCATGGCCCATCTGGTTCATGACGTGGTGGGTCATGTGGCAGTGCAGCGCCCAGTCGCCGGGGTTATCGGCGACGAACTCGATATCGCGCGTGGCGCCGACGGGCACAACGACGGTGCTCTCGGGCCAGCGGGCGGATTCGGGGATGGACCCGCCGTCGGTCGCGGTGATCCAGAAGTGGTGGCCGTGGATGTGGATGGGGTGGTGGCTCATGGCGCTGAGGTTGCCCAGGCGGATGCGCACGCGCTGGCCGGTGCGGACGACCATCGGCTCGGTGGCGGGGAAGACCTTGGCGTTCATGGTCAGCACGTTGAAGTCGCTCATCTCCAGCGGGTTGGGCCGGGCCTTGCCGGGGTCGATGCGCCACTCGTGCAGCAGGATGGCGAAGTCGCGGTCCGGCGGTGGCTCTTGCGGCTGACGCGGGTGAATGACGAACAGGCCTGTCAGGCCCATGGCCATCTGCACCATCTCGTCATGGTGCGAGTGGTACTGGAACGTGCCGTGGTGATGGATGGTGAACTCGTAGCGATAGGTTTCGCCCGGCGGGATGGAGGCATGGCTCAGGCCGCCCACGCCGTCCATGCCCGAGGGCACGATCATGCCGTGCCAGTGGACAGAGGTGCCTGCGGGCAGGCGATTGGTGACGTAGATGCGTACGCGGTCGCCTTCGACGGCTTCGATCGTCGGGCCATGCACCTGGCCGTTGTAGCCCCAGCAGTAAGCCCGCAGGCCCGGCGCGAATTCGTGCTCGAGCTCTTCGGCGATCAGGTGGAACACCTTCACGCCGTCCACCACGCGAAACGGCAGGCTGATGTTGTTGGGCGTGACGACGGGCTGGTAGTCCACCTCCGGCTCGCCAGGCGATAGTGGCGGGCGCTGCCAGAGCGGAGAGCCCGGCTCCCCGCGAAGGTCACGGGCCTGCTGCTCCACCGCCGCCGCTTCGTCCGCCCCGGCGTGCTGAACCTGGTGCAGGATCGCTCCGCCAGCGAACGCAGCGCCGGACACCTTGAGCATGTCACGTCGGGTGAACATGATCCGTCGCCTTTCGGTTGGGTCAGAAAGGATCGCGGGAGCGCCCCGCGCCGTCGCCGTGGTCGAACGTGGAAGGCGCCCCACCGCTGAAGATCAGCTCCAGGTCGGTTCGGGCCAGCCAGTAGTCGCGCAGGGCCTGGATGTAGCGGCCGCCGGCCTCGGCCTGCTGCTTACGGACGCGCAGCAGGTCGAACAGGCCGAGCTCCATGGCATTGAACTGCCGCAGGCTCTCCTGCGTGATGCGCTGGTGCAGCGGCAGGAGGATGTCGCGGTGGTAGAGCGCCTGGCGCCGGGCGGCGAGCTTGCG
>SKPT01000223.1 GCA_007119405.1 Phycisphaeraceae bacterium | reverse complement strand
TGGTACTGGTTCGTCCGGCGCACCGGCCATGGCGACGCCGACGCCGCCGCGCAGATGGCGCGGACCAGTCACGCCTTCCGCGGCCACCGCCCCAGGCACCGTGACGATTGGCGGCGGGCCCTGTTCCTCTACATGGAGGGCGAGCTCGATCAGGCCGTCGAGAACACGCGCACGGCCTACGAAAGCCTGCCCGACCCGTCCATGGCCATCCAACTGGTCCACTACGCCCAGTTGCTTGATCGCCCGGAGCTGGAGCAGCAGTATCTCGACGCCCTGCTGGCCACCGAGCCGCATCAACGCTTCGGCGTCAGCCGACACGCGATCCTGCCGGTGATCCGTTACCTGGAGCCGGCGCTGCGCGGCGAGGCGGAGGCCAAGCCCGATCCCGAGGAAATTGACCGCCTGCTCGAAGATTTTGAGCTGGACGCCTCTGACGTCATCGCCGTCAGCTACCTCACGGCGCGCCTGCTCGATTTCGCCGGCCACGAGCAACTGGCGCGGCGGTACTGGCGCCGCTGCGTCGCCCCCACCCTCGTGGCCGAGCTGCACCAGACCCTGGCGCACTGGGAACTGCGCCAGCGCGGGGTCGAGCCCTATGCGCTTCTCGCGGGTGAGGCCTGGCCCGAACCATAGTCCGGGCGAGGACGGCCGCGCGATCGTCTGCCGCGACGTGCACGTGCTGGTCACGGATATCGGATGTACCAGGAGGCCGACCTGAACGTCATCTGCCTGCACGAGGCGGTCACCGAGTGGGTCGGCGGCGCGCACGACGGTGCACACCTGGTTCAGGGCTTCGCCGCCGACCTGGGCCCGATGGTCGAGCTGTTCGACGCGCCGCCCGAGATCCACCTCGACGCAACGCTGGCGTCCCACGAGCAGGCCGTCTACGACAGCCCGGCCGTCAGCTTCGAGGGGATGATCGATGGGCAGCCATGGATGATCTGGATCTACACGGCACCGCCGGCCGACGCGGAGCCAGGCATCGCCACCAACGGCATCCAGTTCTGGAACAAGGCCTGAGTGTTCGGCACTGACGAGCGGTGACAACCCGGTAGTGAGCGACGCCACGCCTGGCCCGCCTCTTCCGATCACCGCACCGTGCACCCCGGGCAACGGGTCGCCCGCGGGCCCGCCATGCCCGGCAAGCCTCACGCCCCCACCTCGCTCACCAGCCGCTCCGCCCGCTCCAGCCAATCCACGTTCACCCGCACGCCCCAGCCCGGCTCGCCGGTGATCGACACACGGCCGTTCTCGACCTTCAGCGCCGGCTCAAAAAGCCCGTCCACCCAGCCACTGTCCTCGATGCAGAACTCCACGTAGGGCCCAGCGTTCTCGATCGCCAACATCAGGTGCACCGTGAACAGCGTCACCATCGACAGGTTCGCCGAGTGCGGCACGCACGACTTGCCCGCTTCCGCCGCCAGCCGCGCCACCCGCAATGCCCGCGTCAGCCCGCCGACGTAACACACATCCGGCTGCACGATGTCCACGGCGTCCATGCGGATCATTCGCCGCCACTGGGCCAGGTCGTTGTCCTGCTCACCGCCCGCCACGTCCAACTCCAGCGCCGCGGCCACCTCCGCCGTCCACTCCAGTTCCCAGTAGGGGCACGGCTCCTCGAAGTGCACCACGCCGTTGGCCTCGAGCATGCGGCCGACCTCGATCGCTCGCGGCGGCGTGTAGCAACTGTTGGCGTCCACCAGCAGCCGCACGTCGTCGCCCACCGCCTGCCGCACCGTCGGCACGAGCGCCTCGGTGCGCCCCGGCCAGGCGTCCGCGTCATGGCCGGCCACCTGACCCACGCGAATCTTGAACGCGTCAAAGCCCCGCTCATCACGCAGACGCGACAGGCGCGCCGCTTCATCCCCCGGCGTGATGGACCGGCTCATGCTCGAGCCATACGCCGGCACGTCACGTCCCGTGCCGCCGAGCAGCGCCGCGACAGGTTGGTCCGCCGCCTTGCCCAGCAGGTCCCACGCGGCCGTGTCCACACCCGAAAGTGCCCGGCACACATACGACCACGGGAACTTGAGGTTGGCCTCGATGCAGCGGTCGCTGAGCGTCTCCAGGTCGGCGAGCCCCTCAATGCTCGCCCCCAGCACGTGCGGCGCCACCTGCCGGTGCAGCACCTGTGCGGTGATGTCGGCGTTGAAGGGCGCGACTTGGCCGTAGCCCTGCCGGCCGTCGTCCGTGGTCAGCCGCACGATGGCGACGGCGCGGGTGGCGAACGTCTCGATGCGTTGGATCTTCATGGCAGCTCCCGATGGTCGTGGGCGTGGGGCAAGGTCCGGAGCCGCGCCCGTCGTCGTGGACCGCGGCGGGGCGGCGATATGTCGTCGGCTCGTGCCGCTGATCTCAAACACCTTACCGGCTTACCCAGCTGGGGAATTCCCCAGCTCGACCCGAATCGCGTCCGCCATCGGAAGCCGCCCAGGAGAGCGCCAGACTGATGTGACGGGCTGGCGCCGGCTCCGCCGCGTCGCACCGGTTCCGTCGCCGGGCCTTTCCCCAGACTCCGTCGTGCACCTGGCCATCCCCCCGCCTGCACGACCTCCGTGGCGTCCTGCTGGATCCGGCAGCCGGCGATCCTGTCGGCGGCCCCACCGCCGCGAACCCGGTAAACGACAGAACGACCCGGAACCCGCGAGACGACGACGGTCCCCCGCGGTCTGGTTCGCGCGGGGTGGGCGGTTGTCCCGGACGACCAGCGGTGCCTCACCGGACACACACTCGCCACCTGCGCCTCGCCGTCGTGCGGAGGTTGAGGCGGGGCGTCCTGCTGGCCCCGATACGGCCCCACCCGGGCGGGCCGGAACGGCAACGTCGTTCGTCAGCGTTGAGCCCGCCCCGCGAGGCTTCACTTCGGATTTCCGAAGTGCGGCGATGCTGCACGGCCGCGCGAGATCTCCCCAACCCATTGGGAGTTCGGCGATGCCCTTCTCCGTTCCCGTTTCCCGACCATTGTTCAAGCTGCTGTTCGCCGCCGCCGCAACAGCACCAATGCCCCCAGCCCCAGCAGCGCCAGCGAGCCGGGCTCGGGCACGGATGTCGAGCCGCCCACCAGTAATTGCACGAAGGGCGCCACGTCGGCGGTGTCGAAGGCGCCGTCGCCGTTGATGTCTCCGACCAAGACGGGGTCGACGCCAGCCTGCCTGTCCCTTCAACTCCACCGAGCTTCTCACACCTCCTGAAGCAGGTGCGCCTCCTCCTCATCCGCATCACTGGCCCACGCCTCCGCGTGCCCGCCGAAGCGATGGCCCTGCAGCCACGCCGCCAGCCAGGCCCGGACGTCGACCGGATCGTGACGTGGATGCGCCAGACTCAGCCGTGACGTTGCTACGGCAGGCTCATGATCCGCCACCGCAGCCGACGCCAGGACGTCCACCGCCTGCTCATCGTCCGACGTGGTCGAGGCGCTGGCCATCGCCGTGTCATCGTGCTCCTGCCCGGCATCGCTCAGCAGCAGTTCATCCTCCTGCACGTGCGACGCTGTGCCCGCCTGGCCACCCACCAGCAGTTGCACGAACGGCGCCACGTCCGCGGTGTCGAACACGCCGTCACCG
>SKPT01000372.1 GCA_007119405.1 Phycisphaeraceae bacterium | reverse complement strand
CGATGAGCAGCACGGCGGCGAGGCGGTCGCGCCAGCCGAGCAAGAGGGCGGTGGCGGCGGGGGCCATGACGATCAGGCCCGCCCACGCCCAGCCGCCGGCGGTGATGGCGAGGGCCGTAGCGGCGACGAGGACCCACAGGCCGAGCGTTGCGCGGACGAGGCTGTACTGGCCGCCGGTCCAGGCGTTGCCGGGGATGGGTTGCTGCGCTGTCACGGGTTCATCCTAGCCGCGGGGGTGCGGGGCATGGCCACGAGTGAACACGAATGGACACGAAGAAAGGGTCATGCGGATTCGCATCAGCCACGGATGCACGCGCCGGGCAGGGCCCGCTAGGATGTGTCGGAAAGCGGGTGCCACTGGAGGATTTCTGACGAAAGCGAGCGAGCGATGTGTTTGGGGTGCCACACAGCATGCCGAAGGCTGCTGTGTGTCCAGCGCCATGGACGTTCGCACACAGCACCCTGTCGGGCTGCTGTGTGGCACCCGGCACCCGGCGGGCAAGCCGCAGGGGCCGCCCGCCGTGGCTCCGTCGGCCGCCGCACGGCTTGCCGCTTCGCGGTCAAGCCGTGGCACCCACTTTTCGGACTCAGAGTCTGACCGATACAGGAGAAGCACCATGGATCGCCCCGCCATCGAACGCTGCGTCGCCGACGCGCTGGCCCGCCAGCCGATCACGGATCTGCACACCCACTGCTACACGCCGGCGTTCGGCCACAGCGCTGACGGCACGGGCCAGGGGCTGCTGCTTTGGGGCATCGACGAGCTGGTGACGTACCACTATCTGGTGGCGGAGGTGTATCGGGTGGTGCCGGCGAGCGAGCTGCCTTATGAGAAGTTCTGGCGGATGAGCAAGGCCGAGCAGGCCGAGCACATCTGGCAGCACCTGTTCGTGGAGACGACGCCGATCAGCGAGGCGACGCGCGGCGTGCTGACGACGTTGACGCGGCTGGGGCTGGACCCGAACGAGAAGACGCTGGCGCCTTATCGCAAGTGGTTCGCCGAGCAGGACGCCAGCGACTACGTCGACCGCGTGATGGAGCTGGCCAACGTCGACTCGATCACGATGACCAACGAGGTGTTCAGCGATCACGAGCGTGGGCTCTGGCTGGAGAACCCGGGCATCGGCGACGACCCGCGCTTCGAGGCGGTGCTGCGCATCGACCCGCTGCTGCGCGACTGGCCGGGGGCGGTCGGGACGCTGGCGTCGCTGGGCTATGACGTGACGGAGGACTTCAGCGAGCGGACGATCCGCGAGACGCGGCGTTTTCTCACCGACTGGCTGGATCGGATGAAGGCGGTGTACGTGGCGATGAGCCTGCCGCCGGAGTTCCGCTACCCGGACCCGGCGAACCCGGCGGGCGACGCGTTCATCGAGAAGATTCTGATGCCGACGCTGGCGGAGCGCGGGCTGCCTTGGGCGATGATGATCGGTTCGCGGCTGCGGATCAACCCGGCGCTGCGCGAGGCGGGGGACATGTGCGGCAAGGCGGAGATTCTGAGCGTGGCGAACCTGTGCGCCGCGTTCCCCGACAACCGCTTCATGGTGACGATGCTCAGCCGGGAGAACCAGCACGAGCTTTGCGTGACGGCGAGGAAGTTCGGCAACCTGCTGGTGTTCGGCTGCTGGTGGTTTCTGAACAACCCGTCGATCATCGAGGAGATCACGCGCGAGCGTATCGAGCTGCTCGGGCCGACGTTCGCCCCGCAGCACAGCGACGCGCGCGTGCTCGATCAGCTCATCTACAAGTGGGAGCACTCGCGCGACATCATCGGCAAGGTGCTCGTGGACAAGTACGCGGATGTGGCGGCGACGGGCTTTGCGCTGAGCGAGGAGCACATCCGGCGCGACGCAAGGCTGCTGTTGCGCGATAACTTCCGCAGCTTTTGCGGGCAGGCGGCGACGGTGGGCGGATAGGCGGCGGGGGCCGGCGGGAATGGCCTGGAGGAAGGGTGGGTAGGGAACAGGCAAGTTTACCGGCGTTCGCCGGTGGGTTTCGCTTCGCTCTACCCACCCTACAGGGGTGCGGGGTGCCACGGCTTGACCGCGAAGCGGCAAGGTGTGCGATGGTCGGCAAGTGCACGGCTTGCCCTTCGGGACAAGCCGTGGCACCCGGCGTGGCACCCGGTGATCTGGGGTTCATGCCACCATTCGAGGATCAATAACCGTCGATGGCGGCGGCACACAGCACCCTTCGGGATGCTGTGTGGCACCCCTGCTTGACGTCGGTGACGTATGGTGGACGGAGATCTTCCGCCGCGTCCCCGCGACCAGCGGTCGCGGCTTTATACGTCCACGTCCACCCAGCAGCCCGACTCGGCCGCGTCGTAGGCCGCGAAGACGGTGGCGAGCGTCTTCAAGTTGTCCGGCCCGTCGGTTTCGAACGGCTCACCGCTGTGCAGGGCGTCGATGAAGTGCTGCTGGGTGGCGCGGGCGGCGTCGCCGAAGTAGCCGACGGTCGGCCAATCGCGCTGCTCGTGGGTGGCTTCGCCGGCGAGCGACCGGCGTTCGATGCGGCCGTCCATCAGCAGGCCGATCGTGCCGTCGTCGCCTTCGACGGTCGTCTCTTCCGGGATGCGGAACGCCTTGACGGGCGGGGGGGCGTAGCGGTTGGCGTCGATGAGCACGGTCACGCCGCCGACGGTCTCGAGGGTGAGCAGGGCGTAGTCTTCGCCGGCGAGGTGGGGGTTGAGGCGGCGATGCTGGCATGCGACGCGGCGGACGTCGCCGAAGAGGAAGCGGGCGACGTCGATGCTGTGGATGAGTGTTTCGTAGATGAGCAGACGGGGCATTTCGCGGAAGTAGGGCTGGCGGGCGAAGGCGTCGGGCCCGCGGCCGTCGCCGCGGCGGACGACGACGCGGCTGTGGAAGGGCTGGCCGATCTGGCCGGCGTTGATGGCTTCGTGCAGGAAGCGGTACCAGGGCTGGAATCGCCAGTTCTCGTTGATCATCAGGCGCACGTCGTGCTGGCGGCAGAGGTCGACGAGCTGTCGGGCCTTTTCCATGGTGGGTGCGGCCGGCTTCTGGCACAGCACGTGGACGCCGCGCTGGGCGGCGAGGCGGGCCAGGGGCAGGTGCGAATCGGGGCGGGTGACGATGTCGACGAAGTCCGGGCGCTCGGCGTCGAGCATCGCCTCGGCGTCGGTGTGGACGTTGCCCAGGCTGTGCTTGTCGGCGAGGGCGCGGGCCCGGGCCTGGTCCTGGTCGCAGACGGCGACGATCCGGGCGCCGGTGACGCGTTGCCAGGCGTCGGCCTGGATGTTGGCGAAGTAGCCGGCGCCGATCATCACGCCGCGGAGGGGGTGTTCTTTTGTACGTGTCATGGTGATGCCTCAGGAAAGCGTGGGATAGCCACGGATGAACACGGATGAACACGGATAAAGGCGGATAAGGAAGCCGGGAAGCCAGGAAGGGGCGGGGCCGGGCCGTCTGATAGCGCGTCGTGCATGTCTTTGTTCCTGCCTTCCTGGATTCCTCATTCGCTTGCTATCCGTCTTCATCCGAGTTCATCAGTGTTAATCTGTGGCTGAACCTCCGCCGCTTCGTGTTCATTCGTGTCCTTCGT
>SKPT01000167.1 GCA_007119405.1 Phycisphaeraceae bacterium | reverse complement strand
GCCCGATCGAGCAGAGCATGGGCGTTTCCACCCGGTTCGAGATCGCCGACGGCGGGGTGATGGTGCTTCAAGGCACCAGGCTATGGACCTTGGACCCCCAGCCCCCGCCCCAGGGGCCTTGGCGGCGGTGGGAGCTCGTTTTCGACGCACGTTATTTTGGGAACTCCTACGCCCTGCACGCCATGGCCGCACAGATGTTCATCGTCGAAAACCACGGCACGTTGCACATTTTCGGGCCAAACCCCTTGTTCGTCAGGCTGCTGCTTGATGAGCACGATCCCTACTGGCACGGTGACCCCGCTGTGCTCTCGGGCCTGAGCCCGAACCTCATCAACACCGGCGAAATCATCGTCCGTCCCGGCTTCGGTCCCAGCAGCGGGACGGGCTGGCTCAGCTTCCAGGAGTGGATCGACGAGCGTGACCCCAAACGCATGACCTTCGACCAGGGCACGTGGACCGTGCACCCCATGAGCCAGGTGCACGTTGAAAAGGTCAGCATTGATCCCGAGCTTGACCTCACCCAGTGGTCCATGGCCGTCAACGCCTCGAACGTCACGCTCATGGGCAACGCGCGGTTCGAGTTCCTCAACACCATCGAGGAGAATCGCGGACGGCTGACACTGCAGAACCACCACCTGTTCATCAGCCCCGGCGACCTGCTCAACCGCGGCGAGATCCGCGTCGAGTCCGGCGCAACGCTTCAGATGCCAGGCGCCCGGCTGACCATCGATGAAGGCACCGTCTTTATCGAAGGGACAAGTGGCGCGAGCCTCGTCGGCGCGGCGAGCATCGAGGTCATTGGCGGCGCGTTCACCAACGCGCTGGCGGCCGGCCCGATCACGCTAGGGGGCGACTGGGTCGTCCGCGAGAAGTGGCTGGGCGCGGATTCCCAAGGCCACGACATCGTCGCCCCCGCCAGCGTCAGCTTCGGCGACGCCCGGGTCGACGCGATCGCGATCGATGCCAGCGTCACGCTCGATGGCGGCGAGGCGACCATGGCATCGCTCGCGCACCTGGCCTCGAACGCCGGCTCGTTGAGTCTCACTGGCGGTAACGTGCTGGCACTGGAACAGGATCTGCACAACGCCGACACCGGCACACTCAGCATCCGCCGAGCCGCGCAACTGCTCATCGACGGTTCACTGACCAGCGAAGGCGGGCTGATCGTCGGCCCCCAGGGGTATCTCCAAGCCGAGGCGGTGCACCTGCTCGCGGGCTCGGCGGCGATCGACGGCGTGGTCGATACGCAGCACGTGAGCATCAGCAACAACGTCACCCTCACCGGCTCGACGTTGATCACCGGCATGTTGAGCAACGCCGGACAGCTCGCGGTGGGCAGTTCCGCGGGCATCATGGAAGTGTTCGGCGGGGTCAACCAGGCCGACACCGGCTCGATCGCCTTCGAGATCCTTGGCCAGGTGGCCGGCGAGAGCTTCGACCAACTCATCCTTCATGCCGACAGCGAGTTCCGCGGCAAACTGCTGCTCCGCTTCGGCGAGGCGTTCACCCCGCGCTTCGGCCGACGGTGGCCGCTCGCCGACGCACGCGAAACGCTCGACGACAACGGGCGGGCCAATGTCGCCTGGCTGTTCGACGAGATCAACGTCGTGGGCCTGGCCCCACTGACCGCCGACCCGCTCGCCGGCGCCTCACAGCAGCATGTCGACGACATGCTGCTGGGGATGTACCACGACATGGCCGTGCTGCTGAGCTTCCACGGCGGATCCGGTGGCGACATGGTGGTCTACACCATCCCTGAGCCCGGTACGTTCGCATTGCTGGCGCTTGGCGGCCTGATGATGTTACGGCTAAGGCAATCTCGCGCCTCGATCACGCATCATTAACCGCCGGCGCTAAATCCTGGATCGGCAGTCTGAAGCGTGAGTGCCTGAACGCCTACTACAGCTTTAGCTTGCGGCAGGTCGACCACGTTGTGCAGACCTTTGCGCGGCACCACAACACGATGCGGCCGCACCAGTCGCTGGGGAATGTGCCGTTGAATGAGCGGAATGGGCCGCCGGGACAAGAAGCGGTGGCTGTATCGATTGGACCGGTGCGGCGGACGCGGTTGCTCGGCGGCTTGCTGAGCCATTACGAGCGGAAGGGGCGTGAAGGTAGGGGGTACGGTGTGTGCCCAACATTTTGAGCCACCTCCGAGTGGCCCGCTTCAGCGGCGGTTGACCCGGCCCCTGCCTGCGGATCAAATGGACGAGGGCTCCGTGTGGGCCACGGATCGGTGCCACGGTCGATCGAACCGGGTCCGAGAGCCCTTGGCCGCCGAGGTCAGATCAGGAGGTGTTTCGATGGCCGGCCAAGCCGTTCGCCCCAGTGGCGGATTCGGCGTCCGCTTGTGCACCAGAACCCTGGTCATTGCCCACCGAAAGCTCCAGAAGCGATCGGCCGCGAGCTCGACGCTTTGCGCGCCCAGGGCGCCAGCAGTGCGTTCTTTGTGGATGACAACTTGATCGGCAACAAGAAGGTTGCGAAGGAGTTGCTGCACCATCTCGTGGAGTATCAACGATGTCATGGCTACCCCTTTGAGTTCGGCACCGAGGCGTCGCTGAACCTCGCCGACGACCGCGAGTTGCTGGAGCTGTTCCGTGAGGCCGGCTTCGCATGGGTGTTCCTCGGCATCGAGACGCCCGATGTCGAGAGCCTCAGGGCCGCGGGCAAGGTGCAGAACACGAAGACCGATTTGCTTGCGGCGGTTCGCACGATCTACGCATATGGCATCGACGTTTATTCGGGCTTCATCGTGGGCTTCGACAACGACACCGCCGAGGCCTTCGACCGCCAGTACCGCTTCATCGTCGACGCTGGCATCCAGTGGCGATGGTCGGACTGTTGACGGCCATGCCGCGCACGCCACTGTATGCGCGCCTCGAGCGCGAAGGTCGTCTGCGCACCGACGTCATGCCAGGCGACAACACCCGCGCCCAGACCAATGTCTTGCCGGCCAGCATGTCCTACGAGACCATGATCGCCGGGTACAAGGCCCTGTATCGCCGCCTGTTCTCCGATCAGGGCATCGCGCAACGCATCCGCAATAAGACGCGTTGTCTGCGGCGGCCGGTTAGGCGACCCATCGGCGGATCACTGTTACTGCAAGCCCACCTGCTCTGGCGCACGCTTGTCCGTGGCATTGGACCCGGCGGGCCGCGACGCTGGGGGCGGTTCATCTGGACCTTGTGCTGCCCGCCTCGTCCTCGGCTCTACCACCCGCGCCTCCGTAAGTGGACGCGACGAAGTCCACCATGTGGTCAAGGGGCTTAACGCGCTCGGTGGCGCCTGGGCCGGGTTGCGGTTGGTGGCGACCTGCGAGCAGATCGGGATCCGGGAAGTCCGCCGGATTCACGGGCTCTATACCGTCACACGAAATGACCTGGCGGTGGGACAACAGCACGAGGACGCTGCCTGTACTGTCCATTCCGGAATAGATGTGCACAGCTGGGTTCGGCAAGGCGCTTTAAAAATACCCCCCGCGGTTGTGGATCTCCTCCGTACTCAGGCCAGCCTCGACCCAGTCCTTGATCTCCAACTCGTTGCGTTCGATGCCCTCGTCCAG
>SKPT01000052.1 GCA_007119405.1 Phycisphaeraceae bacterium | reverse complement strand
GTTGTAGATCAAGCGTTCGCCACGAAGACGCGAAGGAGGCACGAGGGCAGATAAGGAAGCCAGGAAGTGAGGAAGGCAGGAGGGAGAGAGTTGATTGGTGTGCGGCGGGGGCATTCAACTCCGTTCCCTCCTTCCTGCATTTCAATCTTGCCTTTCTTCTTGCCCCCTTTGTGCACTTCGCGGCTTCGTGGCCAGACCCGAAAGGTCGACACCGTGCAGCGCCCGCAGACGCACACCACCGCCGCGACCCCCGCCACCCCCGCCCGCACGGGCATGCACATCGCCTTCTTCGGGTCGAGCCTGCTCTCGGCCTACTGGAACGGGGCGGCGACGTACTACCGCGGCATCATCCGCGCTATGCACGAGCGCGGGCACCGCGTCACGTTCTACGAGCCCGACGCGCTCGGCCGACAGGCGCATCGCGACATGGACCCGCCGCCTTGGGCCGAGGTGGTCGTCTACGGCGACGACGTGGCCGAGGTGCATCGCTGCCTGGAGCGAGCCGGGCGGGCGGACGTGATCGTCAAAGCCAGCGGCGTGGGGGTGTTCGACGAGCTGCTCGAGGCGGCGGTGCCGACACTGCGCCGCGACGGGACGCGCGTCGTCTACTGGGACGTCGACGCCCCGGCCACGCTGACGCGCATGGACGCGGACCCGGCCGACGCGCTGATCGCGCAGGTGGCGCGCTACGACATGGTGCTGACCTACGGCGGGGGCCCGGGCGTGATCGAGGCGTACCGGCGGCGCGGGGCGCGCTGCTGCGCGGCAGTCCACAACGGCGTCGATCCGCGGACGCACCATCGCGTGCCGCCCGACGCCCGCTTCGCCGGCGACCTGGCGCTGATGGCCAACCGCCTGCCGGACCGCGAGGCGCGCATCGAGCGATTCTTTTTTGAGCCGGCGGCGCGGCTGGGCGATCGACGGTTCGTGCTCGGCGGCAGCGGGTGGGCGGACAAGGCGCTGCCGGGCAACGTGGATTACCTCGGCCACGTCTACACGCGCGACCACAACGCGTTCAACGTCTCGCCGCTGGCGGTGCTCAACGTCAACCGTCAGAGCATGGCCGAGGCGGGGTATTCGCCGGCGACGCGACTGTTCGAGGCCGCGGGCGTTGCCGCGTGCGTGATCAGCGACGCCTGGCCGGGGGTGGAGGCGTTCTTCGAGCCCGGGCGCGAGGTGCTGGTGGCAGACGACGGCCAGGCCGTGGCCGAGCACGTGCGGCGCCTGACGCCGGCGACGGCGCGGCAGATCGGCGAGGCGGCGCTGGCCCGCGTGCTCGCCGAGCATACGTATGCGCATCGGGCGGCGCAGTTGGAGCGCCTGCTGGAGACGGGGGCGTGATGTCAAGCTCGGGCGGCTTCGCGAGGCCGCGAGCGGCGAAGGGAGTGCAGATGATCAAGCGTGCCGGTGGATTGAAGCTGGTTTTTCTGGGACTGTCGATCACCTCGTCGTGGGGCAACGGGCATGCGACGATCTACCGCGGCCTGGTGCGGGCGCTGGTCGAGCGTGGGCACGACGTGCTGTTTCTGGAGCGCGACATGCCCTGGTACGCCGACCACCGCGACCTGCCCCGGCCGCGGCACGGGCGCACGGAGCTCTACGCCAGCGTTCGGGATCTCAAGCGGGGCTTCGAGCGCCAGGTGCGCGACGCCGACGCGGTGATCGTCGGCTCGTACGTGCCCGAGGGCGTGGAGGTGGGCCGGTGGGTCACCTCCACGGCGCGGGGGGTGACGGCCTTCTACGACATCGACACGCCGGTGACGCTGGCGCGCCTCGCCGCGGGCGACTGCCCCTACCTGTCGCGCGAGCTGGTCCCGGCCTATCGCGTGTACCTGTCCTTCACCGGCGGGCCGACGCTGACGCGTCTGGAGCGCGAGTTTGGCAGCCCGATGGCCCGGCCGTTCTACTGCTGCGTCGACCCCGAGGCCTACCCGCCGCTGCCGGGCGAGCCGATCCAGTGGGATCTGGGCTACATGGGCACGTGCAGCGTGGATCGCCTGGCCAGGCTGGAGACGCTGCTGCTGGGCGCCGCGCAGCGCTGGCCGCAGGGCCGCTTCGTCGTCGCCGGGCCGCAGTACCCGACGGATTACGACTGGCCGGTGAACGTGGAGCGCATCGACCACCTGCCGCCGCCGGCGCATCCGCGTTTCTATGCGGGGCAGCGCTTCACGCTGAACCTGACGCGGGCGGACATGGTCGAGGCCGGCCACTCGCCGAGTGTGCGGCTGTTCGAGGCGGCGGCCTGCGCGGTGCCGGTGATCAGCGACGCCTGGCCGGGACTGGAGACGTTCTTCGAGCCCGGGCGCGAGATTCTCGTCACCGGCAGCGGGGATCAGACGCTCGAGCACCTGCACGGCATCGCCGAGGACGAGCGGCGGGCGATCGGCCAGCGGGCGCGGGCGCGCGTGCTGGCGGCGCACACGACGCTCCACCGGGCCGTGGAGCTGGAGGGCTACCTTCACGAGGCGGCCGGCGGGCGGGTGCGCGCCGGCGAGGACGAGTCGTCGCGGGTGTAGCGTGGGTTACGCCCGGCTCTGCTCACCCCGCGCTGGGGACGGCCCTCCTCGCGAAGCCGCGAGCGGCCTGGTCATTCGCCGTTGTCCCAGCCTTCGACCTTGTAGCTGTTGAGGCGGTTGTAGAGCGTCTTGAGGCTCACGCCCAGGGTCCTGGCGCTGCGGCGCTTGTCGTTGTTGTAGTGGGCGAGCGTGGCGTAGATCAGCTCGCGCTCGGCGTCGGCGAGCGAGGTGCCCACGGGCACACACACCTGCTGCTGCTGATCGCTGCTGTTGCTGCACACCGTCGCGGGCAGGGCGGCCAGGTCGACCACGTCGTCGGCCATGATGTGCGCCCGCCAGATGACGTTGCGCAGTTGGCGGACGTTGCCCGGCCAGGCGTAGCGGCGAAGCTGGCTCAGCGTGGCGGGGTGGAAGCGCTTGCGCGTGCCCGCCTGCTGGTTGAAGGTGGCCAGGAAGTGGTGGGCCAGCAGTTCCACGTCGTCGGCCCGGTCGCGCAGGGGCGGGACGTTGATGGGAAACACGCTCAGGCGATACATCAGGTCTTCGCGCAGCTTGCCATCGGCCAGGGCGAGCGCCGGCTGCTGGTTGGTCGCGGCGATGACGCGGACGTCGATGGGGATCTCCTTCTCCCCGCCGACGCGGACGATGCGCGCGGTCTCGAGCACGCGCAGGAGGCGGACCTGCAGCTCGGCGGGCATCTCAGTGATCTCATCGAGCATCAGCGTCCCGCCGTGGGCCCGCTCGAAGACGCCGCGGCGGGCCTGGCTGGCGCCGGTGAAGGCGCCCTTCTCGTGGCCGAACAGTTCGCTCTCGATCAGGTTCTCGGGGATGGCCCCGCAGTTGATGGGGATCAGCGGCTGATGGCGCCGCTTGCTGCGGTCATGGATGGTCTGGGCGATGAGTTCCTTGCCGGTGCCCGACTCGCCGACGAGCAGGATGGTGGCCTCGGTCGGCGCGACGCGGGCGAGCATGCGGTAGAGCTCGCGCATGGGCTCGGAGTTGCCCAGCATGGGCCCGCACGCGGCCGGGGCGGGCTGGCTCTCGGGCAACG
>SKPT01000408.1 GCA_007119405.1 Phycisphaeraceae bacterium | reverse complement strand
CTCGCCATTCCGCTCGCCGCAGCGATGTTCGCCATGGGTTGCACCGCGACGCGCAGCGGTGATCCTGTGCCCGATCCCGTCTACTACCCCGCGGCGCCGAGCCCGCCGCGGCTGCAGTTCCTCACCACCTTCAGCGACGCCACCGATCGCCAGCACAGCCAGCGCCGCACCAGCTTCAGCGACTGGGTCGTCGGCCAGGACCGTCGGGCCATCGAGCGCGACACGAGCTTTCGCAGCCCCTACGGCCTGGCGGTGCACGACGACCAGCTCTACATCTGCGACCTCGCCTCACGCCGGGTCCACGTGCTGAACCTGCGCACCAACGATTACCGCACGCTCCAGACCCCGCAGCGCCTGCGCAACCCGGTCAACATCACCATCGCCGAGGACGGCACCAGGTACCTCTGCGACGCCGGACTGGGCAAGGTGCTCATCTTCGACGAGGATGACCGCTTCATCGGCGAGATCGCCGGCGAAGACGACTGGGCGCCGTTCGACCTGCTCATCCGCAACGACGAGCTCTATCTCACCAACACCCGCGCCGCTCACGTCGAGGTCTGGTCACGCGACGGCCACCTGCTGCGCACCATCGGCGAGAAGGGCGAGGGCCCCGACCAGTTCGCCATGCCCATCAACCTCGCCCTGGGCCCGGACGACCAGCTCTACGTCGTCGACACCTACCACCGCACCGTCAAGGTCTTCGACCCCGACCGCGGGCACTACCTGCGCCAGATCGGCGGCCCGGGCAACCGCGTCGGCTCATTCGCCCGGCCCAAGGGCATCGCCATCGACGACCACGGGGTCGTCTACGTCGGCGATTCGCAGTACAACGTCATCCAGATGTTCGAAGGCAGCGGACAACTGCTGATGGTCTTCGGCGAACGCGGCACGGAGCCCTGGAGCATGGGCATGCCAGCCGGCCTGCTCATCGACCGCGACACCGTCGAGGCGTTCCGATCCTATCTGGCCCCCGACTTCGACCCCCAGTACCTGCTGTTCGTCGTCAACCAGTTCGGCCGGCACAAGATCAGCGTCTTCGCCTTCGGCCGCGACACCTCCCTGCCCGACAGCGCCTACGAGGTGGATCGCGACGCCGTCACCGATCACGCCCGGCGCCAGGACGCCGGCGAGCAGCCCTGATTTCGGTCGCACCGCGTGGGTGCCACTCAACGCCGTGAACTATTGATGTAGGGTGGGTAGAGCGAAGCGAAACCCACCAGTCTTGCCTTGGACCTACAAGCATCGTGGTGGGTTTCGCTTCGCTCTACCCACCCTACATTAGCGCCGCCGCCGAATAGTTCACGCGTTGGGTGCCACTGACAAGCGGAGTCCGCGGAGCTTGTCAGTGCGCCTCGCGTTGAGCGCTGACGAGTTCGAGGCCGTCCCTATCGGGGGAACCGGGAAACGTCGCCGGCTCGCCGGGCGCGAGATGATCGACGCGCCCGCCTGCCCCCGTCCCCGCCCCGTGGACCCGCCCGGAAACAACGCCAGCGCCCCGCGGTGGCGGAACGCTGGCTGATGCCCGTCCATGCTCAGCACCGAGCTTCGCCGGTCACTTGACGTGACAGTTGCGGCAGAAGTCGGAGCTGGTCGGATTCGAGAACTGCCCTTCGCCGGTGTACGTCCACCGCAGGTAGGGCGCCTGGGCGAATCCGGCGTGCACCTCATGGCAGGACGTGCACTGCAACTGGTCGCGGTTGCCGCTGGGCCCGACGCTCAACACGCCGCGCTCCAGCGTCGCCGGGTCCACCAGGGCTCCTTCTGCGGCCGTGTACAGGCTCGTGTCGTAGGTGAACGACACCGGGTGCGAGTCTTCCAGGTGGATGTCGTCGACCGGGCCAACCCCGCCATCGTGGCAGGACATGCACAACATGGTGGCGCCGGCGATCGGGCCGACGTCGTCGGCCAGCATCCCGTCGGTGTCGTAGTTGTACGTCAGCTCGGCGTCGTAGCGGATCGGGTTCCACAGCGGCACCGACCGCTCGCCGGGGAAGTTCGCTTCGTCGTAGGCGTTGTGCGGCACGTGACAACTGTCACAGCCGCGATCCGAGTGGGGCGAGGCGGAAACCACCGGCCCCTGTGTGCCCAACCACACCAGCCCGACGACGGCCGCCGCCAGGGCCAGATGGGCGGTGAGTCTTGCATATCTCATGCGATTAGCTCCAACGTGGCAGGGGGACGCGGCTGACCTCCGCGTCGGCTCACGCCACACGATGAGCCGAGGATTGACGGCGGCCTTGGCCCAAGGCTTATCCAGGCGGCCCCCGCACACGGTTCGACGACCAGCGTCTCATCAACGGCCCCCTTCGCAGGACGGGCAACGGCAACGCCCGCAGCGGCGCAAGGCGTCACTACACCATCAATGCAAGGGCAATACCAACCCCCGACGACGTCCGCCAGGGCCCCGCATCGTCGGCAATCGCCGCTTTCACGCCCCCGCCCCGCCGCCGCCATGGCGGCGATGGGAGACCACGCTTCGCCGCATTCCCACCGGCTGGAAACGCCCGGGCCCAGGCCATTCCCAACTCTGGGAAGCCCACCACCGAACCGGCCCGATCGTGGGACCACCGCAGCTCATGCGAGCAGCGCCAACGCCCCTGCGACGCCTCAGAGCCCGCATTCGCGGCGCGACCGCTTGCTTGTGCATCTGGCATCGCGTTTGTGATAGGCAGGGACACGGAGATTTATCCATGCAGCATCGCAGCATCAAGCTCGTCCTGGCCTCGGCCGCCATCTTCGGCGCGATGAGCATGCTCGGCTACGTCGGCGTCCAGCGCGGCTGGGTCTACCTGCTCGAGGTCGACGCCTTCGTCGAACGCACCAGCCTCCACGACCAGCGCGTCCGCATTGCCGGCCTGGTCGCCGAGGACAACCTCGACAGCCGGCCGGCCCACCTCGTCGCCCGCTTCGATCTGCTCGGCGACACCGCCCGCCTGCCCGTGGAGTATCGCGGCGTCGTCCCGCCCATGTTCCACGCCAGCGTCGAGGCCGTGGTCGAAGGCCAGCTCGACGACGCCGGCGTCTTCCAGGCCGATGTGCTCATGACCAAGTGCGCAAGCAAGTATGAGTCGGACGAGCACGCTCAGCCGGCCCACGACTGGTCCGACCTGCCGACGGAGCCGCTGCCATGACGTCCCTTGGGAGCCTTGCACTGACGCTCGCGTTTCTGACCGCCGTCGGCGCCGTCTGCGCGGCCGTCGCCTCGGCCCGGCTGAATCGGCCGCACCTGCTGACGACCGCCGTGCGCCTGCTGACGGGGCATTTCGCCTGCCTGACGGTGGCGTCGTTCGCCTTGCTGGTGCTGCTGGGGCGCAGCGACTTCAGCGTCGCCTACGTCGCCAGCTACACCGAGCACGCCCTGCCGCTGGGCTACAAGCTTTCGGCCTTCTGGGCGGGGCAGGAAGGCAGCATCCTCTTCTGGGCATGGGTGCTCGGGCTGATCACCGTCATCGCCGCCTGGCCGCTGCGCCGCGGCAAGGGCGTCGAGCCCGCGGCCGTGCTCGGCACGCTCGCCGTCATCATGGGCTTCTTCGCGGCCCTGATGATCTTCGCCGCCGACCCGTTCACCACGCTCTCGGTGACGCTTGCCGACGGCAACGGCCTGAACCCCATGCTCCAGCACCCGAGCATGCTCGTGCACCCGCCGCTGACGTTCATCGGCTACGCCGGCTACACCATCCCCTTCGCCCTGCTCATCGGCGCCCTGGTCGCCGGCCGACGCGATCAACAGTGGATCGCCTCGACCCGACGCTGGCTGCTCTTTTCCTGGCTGCTGCTCGGTGCCGGCATCGTCGTTGGCGGGCAATGGGCTTACATGGAGCTGGGCTGGGGCGGCTACTGGGCGTGGGACCCGGTTGAGAACGCCTCGCTGCTGCCCTGGCTCACCGGCACGGCCGTGCTGCACACCGTCATCATGCAGCGCTCCCGCGGCCAGTTCCGCCAGTGGAACGCCTGGCTGATCACCTGGTCCTTCGTCCTGTGCATCTTCGCCACCTACCTGACGCGCAGCGGCGTCGTCCAGTCCGTGCACGCCTTCGGCCAGTCGAACGTGGGCACGTTTTTCCTCAGCTTTCTGCTTGCCAGCCTGGCCGCGGGCGCCGCGCTCATCTTCTGGCGCCGCGATACGCTCAAACCCACGATCCAGACTCTGGATCTGCGGGGCAAGGTGTTTCTCGTCGTCGTCACACTGCTGGTGATCATGACGCTGGCGACAGGTATCGGCACGATCTTTCCGATCCTCAGCGCCCCGTTCGCCGCCGAGCCGATCACCGTCGATCAGCCGTTCTACAACACCGTCGTCGCGCCGCTGATGCTGGTGCTGGTGGGGCTGATGGCGATCGCCCCGCTGCTCAAGGCCGGGCCGCGCGGCTGGGAAAACCTGCTGCGCCGCATCCACGTGCCGGTGATCGCCGCCGCGGTCGCGGCCGTCATCGTCGTCATCCTGGGCTGGGTCAGCCTCTGGTCGATCGCCGTCGCCGCGATCGCCGGCTTCGCCTTCGCCGCGCTCGCCCTGGACCTGGCCGGCCGCTACCGCACCGAGCAGACGCAGCCAACGCCGCGGCCCATGTCGCAGGTGCTCGTCGCCCAGCGCAGCCGCTACGGCGGCATGCTCGCCCACGTCGGCGTCATCCTCATGGCCATCGGCATCGTCGGCTCGAGCGTCTTCAACACCAGCGAAACCGTGCAGCTCCGCCCCGGCGAGACGACGACCGTCGCCGACTACACCCTGACGTATCGCCACCTGCACCAGGACCGTGGGCCCAACCACACGGCCGTGCAGGCCCACATGGACGTCGCCCGTGGCGACCAGCGCTTCACCCTGCACCCGCAGTTGCGCTTCTACGACAAGTCCGACAAGACCCACGCCAAGATCGCCCTGCGCACGCGCCTGGACGAAGACCTGTACATCACCCTCGCCGGCTGGGACGAAGGCGGGCAGGTCGCCAGCTTCCGCGTCACCGTCAACCCCCTCGTGCTCTGGATCTGGATCGGCGGCATCGTATGCGCCCTGGGCTTCGTCTTCGCCTGGCTGCCCTGGCCAAGAACCGTCACTGTCGCCAAGGCCGTGCCCGCACCCGCGGCCACGAGCACACCAACCGCACCCCCCATCGCGGAGCCTTCCCATGCCTGACCACCGCGTCATCGCCACCATGCTCGCTCTCGCCCTCGGCCTGGCCAGCCTCACCAGCCCGGCCCGGGCCTGCGAAAACTGCGAACTGCCCAGCGAGCCCCCGCCCGCGACCGCGATCGGCGCCGCCCCCGCCCCCGGTGCCGGTGCCGCCCCCGCTGCCGCCAATCCCGCTGCCGGTGGCCAGAGCCTGCCCCAGGGGCACCCGCCCATCGAGCAGCACGCCCCGGCCAAGGGCACCGTCGTCGTCCGCGCCGTCCAGGGCACCCCTGACGGCGAACCGATCGGCGGCGAGAAGCTCACCCTCGTGCTCCAGGGTCACGGCCACGGCCACGGCCAGGCGCCGCCCGCGCCCCAGGCCGAGATCCAGACCCAGCTCGACGAGCATGGCATCGCCATGATCGAGGACGTCGAGTTCCGCGGCATCGTCCAGCCTGTCGTCACCATCGAGCACGCTGGTGTCGAATATCGCGCGGTCGGGCCCATGATGAGCGCCCAGCAGCCGGACCAGATCGTCCGCGTCAACGTCTACGACACGACGGACCAGGCACCGGACTGGCGCGTCTACCTGCGCCATCTCTACCTTCAGCCCACACCCGAGGGCGTGATCGTCGACGAGGTGATGGTGCTGGAGAATCCCGCCGACCGCGCCTGGCGTCGCCTTGCCGATGCCGACAACGCCGCCACCCCCGCCACGCTCGTCCTGCCCCTGCCGGACGGCGCCTGGCACGCCCAGCTCGCTCGCGGGCCCCAGGCCATGGACATCAGCGACGAAGCGCTCAGCCTGCACGGGCCGCTGATCCCCGGCCGCACGGAGATCGGCTTCCGCTACCACCTGCCCCTCAGCAACGACGCCGCCGAGTTGGCTCTGACGGCCCCGGCCGACACGCAGCGCATCATGCTCTTCATCCCGGACGACGGCAGCACCGTCGCCATCGAGGGCTTCGAGCCTGGCCAGACGATGGACAACCAGGGCCAGCGCATCCGCGTCTACACCGCCAGCGATGTCGCCGACGGCACCACCGCCCGCGTGCGCATCACGCCCAACCTCGCCCGGGGCGGCCAACCGGGCCAGCCAATCGAGCTCAGCTCCTCCGCGTCCATGCGCAACAGCGCCATTGGCGGCGGCCTGATCCTGCTCGCAGCCGTGGCCGTGCTGCTTTTCCGCGCCTCGCGATCCTCCAGCCAACCGGCGCCTGCCGCCGCCACCGGAGCGGACCGTGATGACGAGTCTGCCCATCCATGATCCCGCCAGGCCCGCCCTGGCTGGCGCCGCCGACGACGCAGCGCCCCTGCGCGCCCAGGCCCTGGGCGTGCGCCTCGGCGAGCGATGCGTCCTGCGCGACGTGAGCCTGTGCCTCGCCCCGCGCCGCATCTGCGCCCTGCTGGGCGCCAACGGCGCCGGCAAGAGCACGCTGCTCGCCGCCGTCGCCACCCTCGTGCCGCTGAGCCACGGCAAGCTCTGGCTCTTCGGCCGGCCGGCCACACGCAACAGCACCGGCCTGCGCGCACGCATCGGGCTCATCGGCCATCAGACCATGCTCTACCGCGACCTGACCGCGCTGGAAAACCTCGTCTTCTTCGGCCGGCTCTATGGCCTAGCCCGTCCCGCCGTGCGCGCCGCGCAACTGCTTCAACGCGTCGGCCTGGCCGACCGCGCCCACGACGCTGTGAAGACCTTCAGCCGCGGCATGGGCCAACGCCTGGCCATCGCCCGCGCACTGATGCACGACCCGCAACTGCTGCTCGCCGACGAGCCCTTCTCGGGACTGGACCTGGCGTCGATCGACATCTGCACCCGCCTGCTCGATGAGCTGCGCCGCGAGGGCAAGGCCATCCTCGTGACCCATCACGACATCGCCCACGCCCTTGAGCTCGCCGACGAGTTCGCCGTGCTCCGCGCCGGCCGACTCGCCCTGCACCGCCGGCGCGCCGGCCTCGACGCCGCCACCCTGCGCCAGGAGGTGCTGGCATGAGCCTGGCCCTGCGCCAGTTCGCCGCCCTCGTCGCCAAGGACCTGGCGCTGGAGCTGCGCTCACGCCAGATCCTCGCCCTCGTCGCCGTCCTGGCCATGCTCATCGTCGCGGTGCTGGGCCTGGGGCTGGGCCCGCAACAGCTCGCCTCCGGCTACGCCGCTCCGGCCGTGCTCTGGGTCGCCTACCTCTTCGCCGGCATTCTCTGCTTCGAACGCACCATGGCCCCGGAACGCCACGACGGCGCCCTGGCCGCCTTGCTGCTGGCGCCCGTCGACCGCAGCGTCATCTACCTCGCCAAGCTCACCACCAACCTCCTGCTCATGCTCGCCGTCGTCCTGGTCGTTACCCCCGTCGCCGCGGTGCTCTTCGGCTTCGACCTGGCGCAGGCACCGCTGGCGTTCGCCCTCACCATCGTCGTGTCGATGGTCGGCTTCGCCGCCGTCGGCACCCTCTTCTCCGCCGTCACCAGCTCCAGTTCCATGCGCAGCGCGCCGCTGGCCATGTTGATCCTGCCCGTCACATTGCCGCTGGTGCTCGCTTCGACGCACCTGCTCGTGGCGTTGTTCCGCGACGGGCAGCCCATCACCCAGGCAGCGCTGGCGATCCTCGTCGCCTTCGGCCTGATCTACCTGACCGTGAGCTGGCTCGTCTTCGAGTTCATCCTCGAACCCTGAAACCGCGAGACGCCATGACCCGTGCACGCCCCAACCTCGTTGCCCTCTACTGGCTGGCGACGCTCGCCCTGGCCGCCACCGCGCTGGTCGTCGTGTTCACATGGACGCCCACGGAGCAGACGATGGGCCCGGTGCAGAAGATCTTCTACCTGCACTTTCCCGTGGCGATCAACGCCCTGCTGGCGTGCACCGTCAACTTCCTCGCCTGCCTCGCCTACCTCTTCACCCGGCGTCAGCGCTGGGACGACCTGGCCGCCGCCGCCGCCGGCGTCGCGGTGCTGCTGTGCAGCATCGTGCTGCTGACCGGCATGATCTGGGGCCGCGAGGCCTGGGGCCACTGGTGGACCTGGAGCCCGCGGCTGACCTTCAGCCTTCTGCTGTGGCTGCTCTACGCCGCGTACCTGGTGATCCGCAGCTCGTTCGACGACCCGACGCGCCGGGCCATGGTCTGCGCTGTCTACGGCATCGTCGCGTTCATCGACGTGCCGCTGGTCTACTTCTCCGTGCGCCTCATGCCCGACATCCACCCGAGTTCCGTCTCGCTGGAGCCGGCCATGTGGTGGACGGTGCTGATCTTCGCCGTGCCCGTGACGATGCTCGCCGCGGGCCTGATCGCCGCGCACTACCGCCTCGGCCGCAGCCACAACCTGGCCCAGCCGGACGCGGCGTCACCCCGGGCCGTCACCTCTGCCGGAGCCATCGAGTGATTCCTCCACGAGGTGCAACATGAGTGGACTCGCATCCGTCATCGCCGCCTACCTGGTCAGCGGCGCGCTGCTCGCCGGCTACGGCGCCCGGCTCTGGCTGGGCCATGCCCGGCAGCGCCGTCGAAGTCATGGAGACCACCGCTGATGGACATTCACCTCATCGGCCTGAGCCATCACAGCGCCCCGGTGGAGGTGCGCGAGCCACTGGCCTTGTGCCCCGAGCAGGCCGCGGCCGTCCTGCGCCGTTTGGCGGACCGCCTGCCCGACAGCGAGGCCATGCTCCTGTGCACCTGCAACCGCACCGAGCTGCTGCTCGCCAGCGACCTCCGCGACGCCCCGTTCGAGCCGGTCATCGACACGCTGCACCAGGTCGGCCACGTGCCGACGGCGGGGTTCCGCGATCACCTTTACCACCATGGCGACCTCGACGCCGTGCGCCACCTCTTCCGCGTCGCCTGCGGCCTGGACTCGATCGCCCTGGGCGAGCACCACATCGTCAACCAGCTCAAGCAAGCCTACGCCCTGGCGCAGGAGCACCGCACCACCGGCCGCGTGCTCAACCGCCTCGTCGCCTCCGCGCTGCGCACCAGCGCCCACGTGCGCCGCGACACCGCCATCGGCCTGGGCAAGGCCACCATCCCCTCCGTCGCCATCGACGCCGCCCAGGCGACCATGCACGAGCTGACCCACCGCCGGATCCTCGTCGTCGGCGCCGGCGACATCGCCCGCAGCGTCTGCCGGCACCTCTGCTCGATGCAGGCCCGTCACCTGACCATTGTCAGCCGCACCCACGCCCACGCCCTGGCGCTGGCCACACACTGCGGCGCCCGCACCGTCGCCTGCAACCAGCTCGACGACGAGCTCGCCGACGCCGACATCGTCATCACCGCGCTGCGCGCCCCGCACCCCGTCCTGACCGCGCCGGCGCTGGAGCAGGCCATGCGCCGTCGCCCGGACCGCCGCTTGCTGATCCTTGATCTCGCCATGCCGCGCAACGTCGAGCCCGAGGCCGGGGCCATCGACAACGTCGAGCTGCGCAACATCGACACGCTCGAGGACGTCGTCGTGCGCAACCGCGCCGCCCGTCATCGCATGCTGCCGCGGGCACGCCGGATCATCGAGCAGCAGGCCCGGCGCTTCGAGCAATGGCTCGCCCACGCCCGCCAGGCCCCGCTGCTGGCACGGCTCTACCGCAGCGCCGAGCAGGTCCGCGACGCCGAGCTGCAATGGCTGGCACAAAACGCCCCGGCGATGAGCGACGACCAGCAGCGGGCCGTCGAGCAGATGGCCCATCGCCTCATGAAAAAGCTCATGCACCCCTGGCCCGAGGTCGTGCGCTGCCACTGCCCGCACAGCGACGCCATGCATCGCCTGGCCCGCATGCTCCACGAGATCGCCTGCCATCAGGCCGTCACCGCGCCGCCCACCGCCGCCACCCGCGCCACCGCGCCCTGCACGGGACAATGCCGATGATCCGCTCGCGTTACACCACCGCCGACTTCGATCACAGCCCTTTCCTCGTGTTCTATGAAGTGACCCGCGCCTGCGACCTCGTCTGCGCCCACTGCCGGGCCTGCGCCCAGCCGCGTGCTCACCCCAGCGAGCTCGATACCACCGCGTCGATGCGTCTCATCGAGGACCTCGCCTCCTTCCCCGCCGCGCCGCTGCTTGTGCTCACCGGCGGCGATCCGCTCAAGCGCGCGGACCTCGACCAGCTCATCCGCCACGCGCGCAAGCTCGGCCTGACGGTCGCCATGAGCCCCTCCGCCACGCCACTGGTCACCGTCGACGCCCTGGCCCGCCTGCATGACGCCGGCGTCAGCCGCATCGCCATGAGCCTCGACGGCGTCGACGCCCATACCCACGACAGCTTCCGCGGCGTGCCCGGCAGCTACGAGCTGACGCGCACGATCATGAAGCAGATCCGCGCCCAGGACATCAGCCTCCAGGTCAACACCACCATCACCACGCGCAACGTCGACCAGCTCGACGCCATCGCCGAGCTGCTCGCCGACGAGGACGTCGCCCTCTGGTCCGTCTTCTTCCTCGTGCCTGTCGGCCGGGGCCTTGCCGAGCAGCGCATCGCCCCCGAGCGCTACGAGCAGGTCTTCGAGCAACTGCACGCCCATGCCCGTCGCCAGCCCTACGCCATCAAGACCACCGAGGCCCCGCACTACCGCCGCTTCGTCATGCGCCGCGGCGGCGACCCGCTCGCCGGCGGCACGCACACGCCCATGCGCGCCCCGCTGGGCGTCAACGACGGCCGGGGCGTCATGTTCGTCAGCCACGTCGGGCAGGTCTTCCCCAGCGGCTTCCTGCCCATCGACTGCGGCCGATTCCCCCAGCGCAGCGTCGTCGACATCTACCAGAACGCCCCCGTCTTCCGCGAATTGCGCGACGTGACGCAGCTCAAGGGCAAGTGCGGCGCCTGCCGCTTCAACACCGTCTGCGGCGGCAGCCGCGCCCGCGCCTACGCCCTGACCCGCGATCACCTCGCCCCCGAACGCGACTGCACCTACATCCCCGATGCCTGGCTACCGGAACTCAAACGATGCTCAGCATAAGCAACCTGCTCTGCCAACACCGCGCCGGCAACGAAGCGCTGCGCTACGGCCACACCGCCCGCGCCACCTCCGCCGACAACACCCCGCGCCCCGTCGTCGTCTGGGCGCTGACCAAGGCGTGCAACCTGCGCTGCGTGCACTGTTACGCCTCGGCCAACCCCAACGCCGCCCCCGACGAGCTCACCCACGACGAAGGCCGCGCCCTGCTCGAGGACCTCGCCCGTTTTGGCGTCCCGGCGGTGCTCTTCAGTGGCGGCGAGCCGCTCGTCCGCCCCGACGCGCTGGAACTGCTGGCCTACGCCAAGAGCCTCGGGCTCAACGCCACGCTTTCGACCAACGGCACGCTCATCGACCACCACATGGCCGACCAGCTCGCCGCCCTGGGGCTGCGCTACATCGGCATCAGCCTCGACGGCATGCAGGCCACCCATGACAAGCTGCGCGGCCAGGCGGGCGCCTTCGACAAGAGCCTCGCCGCCATCGGCCGCTGCCGCGCCCGCGACATCAAGGTGGGCGTGCGCTTCACCATCCACGCGCTGAACCACACCGAGCTCGACGCCATCTTCAACCTCTGCGCCGAGCACGACGTCCAACGCCTGTGCATCTACCACCTGGCCTACGCCGGCCGCGGCGGCCGCATGCAGAAGGTCGACCTCACCGCCGACCAGACACGCCAGGCCCTCGACTGCATCTTCGAACTCACCCAACGCTTCCACGACCAGGGCAAACCCCTGGAAGTGCTCACCGTCGGCAACCATGCCGACGCCGCCTTCCTGCTCCTGCACAAACAGGACAACGGCAACGGTCACGCCCGCGACCTCTCCGCGCGGCTCGGTGGCACCGGCGGCAACCGTTCCGGCTGCAACATCGCCTCCATCGACCCACGCGGCAACGTCCACTACGACCAGTTCTCCTGGCACTACGACTGCGGCAACGTCCGCGACCAGCCCTTCAGCAACATCTGGACCAACCCCACCGACCTGCGCCTCAGTGTCCTGCGCGAACGCCAAGCCCACCTGCCCCAACGCTGTCAGCGCTGCCACTTCCTCTCCGTGTGCAACGGCAACCTGCGCACCCGCGCCGAAGTCGCCACCGGCGACTGGATGGGCACGGACCCGTCCTGCTACCTGACCGATCGCGAGATCGGCATCGCCCAGCCCCATCGTCCCGGGGCCGCCTTCCCATCCAGGCAGGAGTAGCCGCTCATGTCCACGACCTGCAAGCTGCCCGCCGGCCTGGCCGATGATCTGGCCGCATTCGACGAGCAAACCCGGCGCTTCGAACGCGGCGAAATCTCCTTTGCCGAATACCGCGCCTTCCGCGTGCCCCAGGGCGTCTACGAGCAGCGCGACGAAGGCCTTCACATGCTCCGGGTCCGTCTGGCCGCCGGCCTCGTCCTGCCCGAGCAGATGAAGACGCTGGCGCGCGTCTCCCAGCGCTACGGCGACGGCGCGCTGCACGTGACCGATCGCCAGGACATCCAGATCCACGCCGTGCCGCTGGCGCATCTGCACCGCGCGCTCGTCGAGCTGCACGCCGCGCGCCTCTCGACCAAGGGCGGCGGCGGCAACACCGTCCGCAACATCACCGCCTGCCCGCTCGCCGGCGTCTGCGACAAGGAGCGCTTCGACGTCGCGCCCGACGCCGTCGCCCTGACCGAGCACCTCATCGACGACCCCTCCAGCTACCGCATGCCACGCAAGCTCAAGATCGCCTTCTCCGGCTGCCCGGACGACTGCGCCGCCGCCCTGGTCAACGACCTCGGGT
>SKPT01000102.1 GCA_007119405.1 Phycisphaeraceae bacterium | reverse complement strand
TGTTCGCGCAACCAAAGTCCCTCGGTGATACGGGGCTCGAACGACAAATGTCTTCCTGCGCCACTGCCGCCCAAGCGTCCTGTCACATAGATCCCATCGCCCGGCCGGGCGCCCATCCGCCGCAGGGCTGCGCCGCGCGGTGTCCGACCGATGCCGAAGACGTGCAGGGCGAGCGCCGGTCCCCGCCCCACATCCCCGCCACGAGCCGGCCATCCCCCCGATCCCCCGTCACGCCCATCGGTGCCGATCCCGGCTCCGCAAGCCCACGGCCCGACGTCCGTGGGCTTGCCCGCTGCCCCATTAATGCTTTGGCGGCCCCGCCGGCTCATCGATGCGGCTCAGCGGGGCTGGACCCAAGCTCGCGGACCGGGCGTCGGCCGGCGTACCCGGCGTCGACCTCGTGCCAGTGGGTGATCTCCGCCTCGTCACGCTGCCAGCACAGCAGAACCTCCCGCCCCTCGTGCAGAGCCGGGAAGTCGACCAGCCCCTTCTCGAAGTCCTTGAGCTCGGCACCGACGTTGTTGATCTCGTCCACCAGCTCGCTGAGCTGGTCCATGGCCGTCTCGTAGCGAGCCTCGAGGTTTTCGTGCGTCGGACGGCGCGGCCCCGGCCGCTCCAGCTCCTGGCGCAGCTCGACCACGCGGGCGTAGACCCGCGCGATGTCCACGACCACCCGGGCCACGTAGGGCAAGGCGCGATTGGCCTCGGCCAGGGTGAAGTATTTCTTCTCCGGGTTCGGCATCTTGGGCGTCGTCGTCGCCCAGGCGTTTTCTCCAGGCATGGTTACCTCGCTGGGCATGCGGTTGCACGTCAGTCGGCGCTCGGCATGCAAATCGAGCCGCCACCGAATCTTGTGAAACCTCCGATCCATCGGAAGCCTCGTACAACGATAGGCTCGCCATACGGAAGAGGGCGAGCCGAACCCGAAGCCGCCAACCCCCCCTGCCGATATCGGCCAACCCACCACCGCCCATGCAGCAATCGCCGAGCCAGGGAACCAGCGGCAGCAGCCGCGCAGGCAAAGGGGCAAGCCATTGACAAAACAGTTGTTATATGTTTAGCGAAAAACCCGCCCCCGCGGCGTCGGCGCGGCGATCGGCTCGTAAGGCTTTGTGGGGTCAAGGTTTGATCGACCGAGCGAGCAGGCCCGCCTGCGCCGCCGGCGCGACCGCTACACTCCCTGCCATGCACACCCATCCCCTGGCGATCGTGGGGGCGGGCCCGATCGGCCTGGAGCTGGCCGCGGCGCTGAAGCGCCTCGGCGTCGACTACCTCCACCTCGACGCCGGGCAGATCGGCCAGACCATCTCCTGGTACCCGCGCCAGGTCCGCTTCTTCTCCAGCCCCGAGCGCATCGCCATCGCCGGCGTCCCGCTGCACAACGAGGAGCAGACCAAGGCCTCACGCGAGCAGTACATCACCTACCTCCTGGCCGTCGCCGAGCAGTTCGACCTGCCCGTGCGCACCTTCGAGCGCGTCGAGGCCATCGAGCGACAAGACGACGCCTTTGTCCTGCACACCCGCCGCCGCGGCCAGGCCCACACCCACCGCGCCGCGAAGCTGGTGCTGGCGATCGGAGACATGCATCGGCCCCGCAAGCTGGGCGTGCCCGGCGAGGAGCTGGAGCACGTCAGCCACTACTTCGACGAGCCGCAGCGCTACTTCCGCCAGCGGCTGCTGATCGTCGGCGGCCGCAACTCCATGGCCGAGGCCGCCCTGCGCTGCCATCGCGCCGGGGCGCACGTCAGCATCGCCTACCGCCGGCCCTGGTTCGACGAGCGCTCGATCAAGTACTGGTTGATGCCCGAGCTGCGCTCGCTGATCAAGCATAAGCAGATCGGCTTCTACCCCGGCAGCGAGGTCGAGCGCATCGACGCCGAGCAGGTGCATCTGCGCCCCTGCGCGGGCGAGCCGCCGAGTCCGCCGCCGGATTGGCTCGAGCCCCTGACGCAGCCGGTGAACGTCGAGACGGACTTCGTCCTGGCGCTGACCGGGTACGAGATGGACACCCGCCTGTTCGAGCTGGCCGGCGTGGAGCTGGTGGGGGAGAACCGGGCCCCCCGCTTCGACCCGGCGACGATGCAGACCAACGTGCCGGGGCTGTACGTCGCCGGCACGGCCGCGGCGGGGACGCAGAAGCGCTTCAAGCTGTTCATCGAGAACTGCCACGAGCACGTGACGCGGATCGTGCGGCACGTGACCGGGCGCGATCCCCTGCCCGGCAGCGTCAACCCGATCGCGGAGAAGCTGACGCTGCCGGAGACTTGAAGGGCTCGGGATTGGGGGTTCGTGCAATCCTTGTGTTAACGCCCGTCCTGAGCGAGTCCGCGAGCGAAGGGCGGGATCTCCCGCGTGGTGCCACGAGTGTGCGCACGGCTCGGTATCGGATATCTTCGAACATCCCGCCCTTCGCTCGCGGACTCGCTCAGGACGGGCGTTAACAAAGGAACTTTCCACCCTCGTCACACGTTCGCCGTTTGATCTACCATGCCCCTCCCAATCGACCCGCAGGAGAAGGACATGACCGCGTCCTGGCAGAAGCAGTCGTCGAACCTGAACCTCAGCGGCGTGCTGCCGCACACCGCCGTCAAGGCCACGCACCTGCCGCGGCGCAGCGAGACGGGCATCGGCGCCATCATGCCCTGGGCCGACCGCCTCTGGTTCGTCACCTACGTCGCGCACAAGCAGGGCACGGGCGACGGCACGGGGCTGTTCCACCTCGACGACGCCATGACGCTGACCAGGCACCCGGCGAGCGTCGTGGGCACCTACGCCAACCGCATGATCCACGCCGAGACCAGCCAGCTCATCATCGGCCCGCACGCGATCGACGTCGACGGCAACGTGCGCACGTTCGAGGACCTGGTCAACACGCGGCTGACCGCGACGTGTCGGCACCTGCATGAGCCTGATCGCCTGGTCTACTTCCTGGGCATGGAGGGTGAGCTGTTCGAGGCGGACGTCAACACGCTCAAGATCACGCACCTCGCGGAGCTGACCAAGGAGCTGGGCACCAGCGGCCAGAAGGACGCGCACTTCAAGGACGCGTGCTGCGCGCAGGGTCGGCTGATCGTCGCCAACAACAGCTACTACGCCAAGGACTTCGACGACCCCTCGCTTTGCGACGGCCGCCTGGCGGAGTACGACGGCAAGACGTGGACGATCCTTCAGCGCACGCAGTTCAACACCGTCGAGGGCCGCGTCTCGGGCGAGCTTGGGCCGGCCATCTTCGCCGTGGGTCAGGACCGGGCGTCGGCGATCTTCAAGGTGCGCCACGCGGACACCGGCTGGCGGACGTATCGCCTGCCCAAGGCCACGCACACGCAGGACCATGCCTGGACGACCGAGTGGCCACGCATCCGCGAGGTCGAGTCGGAGCGCTACCTCGTCAACGCCAGCGGCATGTTCTACGAGCTGCCCGCCATGACCTACGCCCAGCGCGTCTGGGGCCTGCGCCCGATCAGCACGCATCTGCGCATCATCGGCGACTTCGCGCCGTGGAACGGCCTGCTCGTGATGGCGGGCGATCAGACCACGCCCATCCACGACTCCAACCCCGTCGTCGGCCAGCC
>SKPT01000632.1 GCA_007119405.1 Phycisphaeraceae bacterium | reverse complement strand
GCTTCCGGCTCGGGTTCGGGCGCCGCCGGCCTGGTCGCGCGACGCGCCGACCGCGGCTGCTCCGCCGTCGCCGTCGCCGTCGACGACTCACCTTCGTCAGACTCACCCTCACCCGACGCCGCCCGCGCCTTGGCGCGGCCGGCCTTGCGGCGGGCCGTGGCCTTGCCCGACCTGGCCTTCTCCTTCTCCACGTCCACCTTCTGCGCCGTCTCCACCGCCGTGCCCGACTGCTCCTCGCCGAACCACTCGCGGATCGTCTGCGCAAGGCCCAGCTTCACCGTGGACATGTGGTTCGTGATCCCAGGCACGCCCTCGGCCTCGCACTTGGCCACGATCACCTTGCTGGACACGCCCAGCTCTTTCGCCAGTTCAAATACCCGTTTGGCTTTAGCCAAAACTCAGCTCCTGTCGTTCTCGTCGCTCACCCAGCAAAATCTCAACCCAGCTCCCACAACCTCCGACAACCGCGGCCCGCCGCCCCTCCGGCACCGCAAGCAAACACCGATCACCCTTACCGCTCCCGGTCCACCTCCGCGTGCCGCGCCGACTCATCACGCTGCTCCTGCTCCGCCTCGTCCGACGCCGCCGCCTGACGCTTTTCCTGCGCCTCCTCCGGCGGGCCGAGCGTCCCGGCCTCGGGCGGCGTCTCGTCCGCCAGCGCCTCGCCCGCCTCGCCCTGCTGCGCCTGCCGCGTCACGTTCGCCTCCGCCGCGTCGCTGCCCGTCGGGCCCTCGGCCTCGACGTCGCCCTGCACCGCCGCGTCCGAACGCTGGGCCTCGCCCGCCAACGCTTCGTCACGCTGCGACGCCTCGCCCGTGTCGCTGGCCTCCGTCGCACTGGGCTCGACATCCGCCGCCTCACGCCGCTGCTGAAGCATGTCCACGATGCCCCCGCCACCTTCGCCCCCGCCACCTTCGTCCCCACCGGCCGCGGGCGCCGGCTCCTCGCCCAGGATCGCCGCCGCCTGCGCATCGCCCGGCAGCGCCGCCTCGGCACGCTTGCGGGCCTCGGCCTCCTCCTTCTCCTTCTGCTGCTGCTCGGCCACCTCGCGCGCCTTCTCCGCCGCCGTGGCCACCATCTTCTCCGCCGTCGCCTCGTCCACCCCGATCGACTCGACCAGGTACGCCGCGCCCACCTCCTCCACATCGAAGACGCTGATCACCCCCAGCGCCGCCAGGCGATCGATGTGCTCCTCGCCCACCTCCTCGATCGTCTTCAGCGTCGCCTCCATCGTGTCCAGGCCCTTCGTGAACTCCGCCGGCGTCAGGATGTCGATGTCCCAGTTCGTCAGCCGCGCCGCCAGACGCACGTTCTGCCCCCGCTTGCCGATCGCCAGCGATAGCTGGTCCTCGTTGACCACCACCGTCGCCCGCCCCAGCTCGAAGCACAGCGAAATCTCGACGACCTCCGCGGGCTTGAGCGCATACTGGATCAGGATCTGGCTCGACTCGTTCCAGCGCACGATGTCGATCTTCTCACCGCCCAGCTCGTCGACGATGTTCTTGATCCGGCTGCCCCGCACGCCCACGCACGCGCCCACCGCGTCGACCTTCGAGTCGATCGAGCTCACGGCGATCTTCGTGCGATACCCCGCCTCGCGCGCCATCGCCTTGATCTCGATGATGCGCTCCGCCACCTCCGGCACCTCCACCTCGAACAGCCGCTTGATGAACTCCGGCGCCGCCCGGCTGAGCACGATCTTCACCTGGTTGCCCGCGTCGCGCACGTCCAGGATCAGGCAGCGCACACGCTCGCCCGGCTGGTGCTGCTCGCCCGGAATCTGCTCGCTGCGCGGCATGAAGCCCTCGGCCCGGCCGATGCTCACCACCAGCGCCCCGCCCTCGTAGCGCTGGGCCATGCCCGTGACCAGCTCGCCGACGCGATCGACGAACTCCTGGTAGATGCTCTGGCGCTCGTCCTCGCGGAAGCGCTGGATCATCACCTGCTTGGCCGTCTGCGCCGGAATGCGCCCCAGCG
Organism: Phycisphaeraceae bacterium; assembly: GCA_007119405.1. Next base: position 1,601 of record SKPT01000632.1, on the reverse strand, counting down.
TCTCCAGCGAGATCTCCTCGTCGCCGCGCCAGATGCGGATCTTGCCGTTGATGCGGTCGACCTCGGCCGAGAACTCCTCCGTGTCCACCGCGTTGAAGTGCTTGCGCGCCGCGGAGATCATCGCCTGCTCCAGGTCGCGGAACAGCGACTCCTTCTCCACGTTTCGCTCGCGGCTGATGGCGTCGACGAGTCTCAGCATCTCCTGGCCGTTCATGTGTTCACCTTCTTGTCTTGCTCTGGTCAGATTGTCGAGTTGTCGTCAGCCGCTGGTGGTTGTGAAGCCGCCGGGCCGACCCGGGTTGTCCCATCAACGAAAAAAGCCACGGAGACGGAGTCACCGTGGCCTGAGGCGGCATCGCGAACCCGGGAAAGACCGGGCCGCGGCAGATGCGTCGCGGGGCTAGCTCACGGCCGCGCCCTCCTTTCGGAAGGCCCGCCGCCTCCGGCGAAGCCGGGCGGTCGGCCGCAGCTTGGCTGCAAAGCGAGGATGGGCACTTTCAGCACCCATCACGGCTTCGCCGCCTCCAGGCCAGGCTGTCCGGGCAAATCACGCATCAGTCCACCTCAGGCGCGGCGGGCCCCATGCCCGCCGGGTCGAACAGTAAAGTCTAGGGTCCGCCCATCCGCTGTCAAGGGGCGTCCGCCGACCGCCCGCCCACCACCGCCTCGTCCAGCTCCGGCGTCGCCTCGGCCCGCGAGGCCACGTACGCCCCCACCCGGTTGGCCACGTCGGCGATCCGCTGGCTGTCCCAGTGCAGCACACGCCCCACCAGCACCGCCGCGGACACCGCATCCCCCGCCCCCACCGGCGTCGCCCCGGCCTCCGGCTCAAACCGCGCCTCGGTTCCCTCCACCTTCGCCCCGCCACGCTCATACAGCACCGTCCCCGACTCGCCCCGCGTCAGCACCACCAGCTCGAACTTGAACGCCCGCATCAGCGCCGCCGCCAGCTCGTCCGCCCCGGCGCCCGGCTTGCCCACCGCCAGCATCCGCGCCACGGTGGCCAGCTCCTGCTCGTTGGCCTTGAGGATCGTCGCCCGCTCGCACGACCGCCGCAGCGTGCGATGGTCCGGCAGCGGGTCGCGCAGGTTCACGTCGAACAGGCGCTCGGCCTGCCGGGCCGTGTCCAGGAAGCGGTAGATGCTGTTGCGGGATTGCCCGTCGCGCTGGGCCAGGCTCCCGAAGCAGACCGCGGCGCAGGTCATCGCCAGGTCCTCGCTGTCGAAATCGTAGCTCAGCACGTCCCACGCCACGTTCCGGGCCACCTCGTAGCGCGGCTGGCCGGCCTCGTCGAGCTCGACGAACACCCGGCCGGTGGGCCGGTCCGGGTCGGTCTGGATGTAGTCGGTGACCACGCCGCGCCCGCGCAGCTCGCTGACCAGCCGTGAGCCCAGCCGATCCTGCCCGACGCGCGACACGACCACGCCGCGCCCGCCGTGCGGCGACGCGAGCTGGTGGGCCATCACCGCCACGTTCAGCGGCGCCCCGCCGAGGCGCTGCCCCGTGGGGTAAACATCGAACAGGGCTTCGCCGATACCGACAATGGTGAAGGCGTCAAACATGACGCTGGTAAGCGTAGCAATCTTCCCCGTCACCCGCCG
>SKPT01000660.1 GCA_007119405.1 Phycisphaeraceae bacterium | reverse complement strand
GCACGTAGGTGTCGGGGTCGGCCAGGGCGTCGACGACGTGCTGACGATGGGCGGCGAGGTTGAGTTGACCCAGCGCCGCGACGGCGGTGGCGCGATCGAGCGGGTCGTCGGCGTCGGAGGCGGCGCGCAGGATCAACTCGATGTGGGTGTCGTTGCCGGCTTGAGCAATCGCCACAGCCATGGCGATGCGTGCGTAGTCGGTGGTCTCATGGTCGAGTTGCGTGCGCACGGCCTGGGCGTAGGCGGGTTGCGCGGCGAGGAGGCTGCGGGCCGCCTGGGCACGGACGTAGCGGCTTCGCCAGCTCAGCAGGTGGTGCAGGTGCGCTGCCGCGTCGGCGTCGTCGGTGGCGAGCAGGCCCAGGGCCTCGGCGACGAAGATGACGAAACTGGGGTTGGTCCGGCGCATGCTCGATTCGTCCGCGGGCACAAGGCTGGCGACGGTGATGTGCCTGGCCAGCGGTCGGGCCAGCGGCTCGGTGGCGGCCAGGCGGAGCAACTCGGGGGCGAACCAGGCGTGAAAGACGTTGTCGCCTGCCTCGGCCAGTTCGTGCAGGTAGGCGGCGCCGCCCTCGTCGCCCAGCGCCAGCAGCGCGACGGCGGCGGCGGCGCGGACGGCCTTGTGGCTGGTCCAGTACCAGTCGTCGTTGACGTTGGGGCTGGTCACGAGTGGGCGCAGCGTGGCGATGGCGCGGGCGTCCCCAAGCCGGGCCAGTGCCTCAATCCCCGCGGTCTTGTGATTGTGCCGGCACGTGGCGACATAGTGGCACAGCGGCGGCACGGCCGCAGGGTCGCGACACTGGCCAAGCAGGTGGGCGGCGTCGGCCTGGACGACGGGGGCGTGGTGGTCCAGTGCCTCGATGAGTTGTCGGCGGTACGGAGACGTCTCGGTGGTCGCGGCCATGGCCGAGCAGGGTAGCAGGTCGACGATGCGATGCCCCGCAATGAGCGGATTCCGGGCGGCCGCCCCGAGCCGCCGGCCGCTGGGCAACGCATGTGAGGCGCGTTGCCGGCCGGCTCAAAGGCGATGAAGTGTCAAGTCGATTACCCCCGGCTACTGCTCCGGCCGGGACACGTCGATCCACTGGCCTCCATCGCGCCAGCTCCACTTGCGTTGCCGCTCGCCGTACGGCTGCGCGGTCACGGCCGGGCGGTGCATGCGCCACATCTGTGTGACGAACGGGTCGTAGGTCACGGTCTCCTGGCTGGGGCGGGGTCGTCCGCCGCGCGCTTCGACGTAGGGGTCGTCTTCGCGCATCCAGCGGTCGAGGTAGTCGAAGAAGGCATCATGGTCCCACAGGCGCTTGGCGCCCATGAGCTGCGCCGCCAGGCCATAGCCCACCCATGCCTGGGCATTGCAGCAGAGGCGGTAGCTCTCGGATACCTGGTCCCATCGCTCCCACTGGTCCGGGTGCTTGTGCTCGTAGGGCTCGCGATGGCCGTGGTGGATGACCATCTGCCAGAGCGCGGTCTGGCCATGCCAGCCCTGGCCGTAGTAGGTCTGCGCGTCTTCATGGAAGATGGCGGTCTCGGGCATGTCAGAGAACCACGGCTCGTCGAGCATCAACCCGGCGAAGGTCGGGGGCCACTTGCGCCCGTTGGTGATGCCCCCGCCCTGGTTCCAGTTCCCGCCGACCTCGGCGATGCCGCGGATGTCGATACCGTTCTGCACGAGGCGGATGAGCAACGTCTCTTTCTGCTGGCGCGGCACATCCAGGTGCACCATGAGGCTCGCCAGCGAGATGATGCGACCGTGCTCGCGGCTGTACCCCGGCTGGTTCTCGGTCGGCACCACGATGGCCTGCACCCATGAACCGTTCATGTGGTCCAACCAGGGCCGCTCCAGGTACCGCTCGACGGTGGCCCAGTTCGGCACGTCGTCCGGCGCCTCGAGTTCAAGCAGGAGATCCCAGCGCAGGTCCGACGCGCGAAAGATCGGCTTGTGCGTTCCCGCGTAGGGCGGGCGGAACGCGTCGGCGGGCGGCGCCTCAGGCAGACTCGTCAGCACCGCGGCCGCACGCAGCGCGCTGTAGGTCATCTGCTCACTGGCCCACATCAATTCGTGATGAAGGTGGCGGTTGGGCATCGTGCGGTGGCTGATGCTGGAGATCAGCGAGCGGTTCACGCCCAGCTCGTAGGGGAAGCTCACCGCCACGTCCGGATCGAAATTGCGCCCCCGCGAGTCATAGGCCTGGCGGTTGACGGATCGTTCGACAACCATCGAGCCGTTGCGCATACGCGGGTCGTCCTGCAGGCCGGTGTTGCCCCATTGATCGCGGGCCAGTTCGGTGACCTCATCCTCCGGCGCCATGCCCGGGGCCGGGTCGACATTCACGACCGTTACGGGTCCGACCACCCACCAGTCGCCGTTGACGAACTGGCCCACCGGATACTCACGGTCAAAGGTCCATGTGATGCCGTGCTGCGTGACCTGCGAGGCCATCTGTGCCTGGGCGCGGACCCCGGACGCGAACAAACCCAGCGACATCACGACCACCAACAGGCTCTGTGCGTGAAAGCTCATGGCGACAACTCCTGCCGGACTCCAAAGCCATGCCCGGCCAGCCGACGGCGGGCGATTGGGTCGGTCCATTGTACAGGTGTTCGCGATGCGGCACCGCCGCAAGCGATGTGACCTGCAGGCCCGGCTCCGACAGGTCCGCCGGGGTGGATGGGCTCGCCTTCGCAGCCATGCTCGCCGCTTGCACGAGATATCGGACCAGCAGGTGGGGCTGTGACGCTTTCCGCGGCACCAACCGGGGGTGGTCGACTCGGCCTGGTGGACGCGGCGTTCGAGGCGCTGGCGGCGGAGTGATGCTACCGCAGGCGTGGCTCGATCAGACAGACCCTCGACGCGATGTGACGCAGTGGCAGACACTCAACCGCCACGGCCCACGGTGGGCGTCACCGGCAGCGACCCCCGTCGGCTCGGCCCATTCACGGGGGACATCGTCCAAAGTCTCTGTCACTGAGGCGGAGGTCTCGCCCGTGCCGGCGGTGGCCGCCACGATGAGCATGCCGGCCACGACAACCTGCCCGTGCCTCTGCCACGTCCCCTCCCCCGCTTCAACTCGCCCCCGATCATCCCCGCACCCGATGCAACCGCCGCCCCTCCTCGATCAGGGCCCGCAGACGCTCATGCAGCTCGGTCAGCCGCTCCAGCCGTTCCGCCCGCCGCTGCTCGCCCGCCCGCTCCCGGTGCCGCTCGAGGCGGGCGATCCGATGCTCGACGTGGCTGGTCTGCTCCCGCAGGCACTGGAGGTGCTGGGCCAGCTCGTCCCGGTCCATCCGCCGCATGCGTCGGAGCGAGGGCGAGGCGTGAGCGGCCGGCGGCCGGGGCCGGGCGTGCGGCCATATCTTCCGCCGGTGAACAGCGGTTGGTAGACTGGCGGGGCCGTGCCGCACCGCACTCGGGAAAGCTTTGGACGGATATCGAGCGGACATCACAGCTGGGGCGCTGCGAGTGCCCGAGAGCCGGATCATCGCTGATCTCTTGTTGCAGGGGGAAGGGCCTGTGCGTTTCCGGGAGCTCGTCATGAAGGAAAACGTGCTGCAGGCCCGCAATCCGGCGACCGCCAAGCGG
>SKPT01000070.1 GCA_007119405.1 Phycisphaeraceae bacterium | reverse complement strand
CGGCCGTGCATCTGGGACGGGTGTTCGAGCAGAACACCGATGATGCGGTGATCGTGCGCGACATCGACTTTTTCAGCCTGTGCGAGCACCACCTGCTGCCGTTCTTCGGCCAGGTGCACGTGGCCTACCTGCCCGCCCAGGGTCAGGTCGTCGGGCTGTCCAAGCTCGCGCGGGCGGTCGAAACATACGCGCTGTGGCCGCAGATGCAGGAGCGGTTCACGGAGCAGATCGCCGACGCGTTGAACGAGCATCTTCAAGCCCGGGGGGTGGCGGTGATCGTCGAGGGGGAGCACTTCTGCATGAAGATGCGTGGCGTGCGCCAGCGGAACGCGCGCATGGTGACCTCCACGTTCCGCGGGCGCCTGGCCCAGGACATGAGTCTCAAGGCTGTAACGCTGTCGTTGATGGGACGTCCGGAGGCGGGGCAAGGCCGGGCGCTTGAGTGCTGAGGGTCGAATGGTGTTCATCGCCTTCGGAGCGTTTCCGCAGGCGGGCATGGTCAACTTTGGCTGATGAAGATCAGCAGAAGGAGCAGATGATGAAGACGATCGATGTGATTGCGGCTGTGTTGCTGGTGGTCGGTGGGCTGAACTGGGGTCTGGTGGGCGTCGTGCAGTTCGACCTGGTGGCGACATTGTTCGGCGGCAGCGATGCGATTCTGGCGCGGGCCGTGTACAGCCTGGTCGGCGTCTCCGCGGTGTATCAGGCGGCGCAGTTCAAGGCCATCCAGCATCGCTGGGGCTTCAAGCCGGCTTTTTCATGAGTGTCAATGGCAAGGCGCCGGGCGTACCGGCGGAACAAGTAAGGCGTGATCATTCTTTCACCATCGTTCAAGGAGCTTTGAGATGAGTCGTAACGCGAGTATCTGTCGGCTTTGGAGTTGGAAGGCACCGCTGGTGGCGGTCGCGGGGCTGGTGCTGCTGGTGGCACCGGTCCTGTTGCTGGCCGGTCAGCACAACAGTCAGCGCGGACAGGGTGACCAGCGCCGGCAGAAGGACATCGTTGACACAGCGGCGGCGAATGAGTCGTTCTCGATCCTGGTTGCGGCGATCGAGGCGGCGGAACTGGTCGACGCGCTCAAGGGCAAGGGACCGTTCACGGTCTTTGCTCCCACCAACGAGGCTTTCGAAGCGTTGCCCGAGGGGACGCTGGAAAGCCTGCTCGAGCCGGAGAACAAGGAGGCGCTCCAGTCGATCCTGACTTACCACGTGGTCGCCGGGCGTTACCCGAGTCCGCGGCTGATCAACACCCAGCCCACGCTGACAACGCTTCAGGGCGGCGAGCTGAAGGTCAGCGTTGAGGACGGCACGGTGACGGTCGGGACCGCTACGGTCACGGCCACGGATGTCCGAGCGACCAACGGCGTGATCCATGTAATCGACTCGGTGCTACTGCCGCCGGCAGGCGAAGAGTGAGCCGCTCTGACCATCACATGAGGTTGGCGCAGGCCCTGCCCCCGGGCCTGCCCAGCCCTCGCGCCCGTCGCCGCTTGGCGACGGGCGTTTTTCGTGATCGGACCCGTGCGGCATACCATCCTGGACATCGCACCAGACAATGAAGGCAAGGAAGGTGAGCTGAACATGAACCAGGTCCAGCAGGTCCCCGGGCATTCGCAGTCGGGATCCGACTCACGCGCTCGCGGGACGGTGCTGCTCACCGGCGCCACGGGTTACATCGGGGGCCGGCTCGGGCCGCGGCTGCTCAAGGCGGGCTACCGCCTGCGCTGCGTCGTGCGCGCGAAGCGGAAGCTCGAGGGCCGCGCCTGGGTAAGCGATACCCGTGTGGAAATCATGGAGCTGAGCCTGGACGACGTGGATCGGCTCAGTGAGGCGATGCAGGGCTGTTGCGCGGCCTACTACCTCGTCCACTCGATGCAGGCGACCGGGCACGGCTACGCCGAGCAGGATCGCCGGCTGGCGAGCGCCTTCGCCGAGGCGGCGAGCCGCGCTGCCCTGGGGCGGATCATCTACGTGGGCGGGCTGGGCGAGCTCGGCGATCGGCTCAGCGAGCACCTGAGCTCGCGCCGGGAGGTCGAGCGCGTGCTCGCGGCCGGCGGAACACCCGTGACCGTCCTGCGGGCGGCGATGATCATCGGCTCGGGTTCGGCGTCGTTCGAGATTCTGCGCTACCTGGTCGAGCGCCTGCCGATCATGATCACGCCGCGCTGGGTCGACACACAGGTGCAGCCGATTGCGGTCCGGAATGTGCTGCACGACCTGGTGACGTGTCTCGATGCGCCCGAGACGATCGGGCAGACGCTGGACGTCGGCGGCCCGGACGTGCTGAGCTACCGCGAGTTGATGCAGATCGCCGCCAAGGCCATGGGGCTGCGGCGGCGGTGGATTATTCCGGTGCCGGTGCTTACGCCGCGGCTGAGCGCGTTGTGGATTCACCTGGTGACCCCGGTGCCGTACCGGATGGCCCGGCCGTTGGGCGAGGGGCTTCGCAACCGCGTGGTCTGCCGCGATGATCGCGCGCAGCAGTTGATGCCGCAGCGGCTGTTGAGCGTTGCCGAGGCCATCGACGAAGCGCTCGGCCGGCACGAGCAGGGCGAGGTTGAGACGGCCTGGAGCGATGCGGGCGCGCTGCCGGGCGACGCGGCGTGGGCGGGCGGCACCGAGTTCGTCGATCAGCGTCGCGTGCAGGTGGAGGCGTGCGCGGAGGCGGTGTTCGAGGCCGTCTGCCGCGTCGGCGGCGCCCATGGCTGGTATGGGGCGAACGGTCTGTGGCGGCTGCGCGGCGCGATGGATCGGCTGGTCGGCGGCCCGGGCCTGCGACGCGGCCGGCGGCATCCGCAGGAGATCGGCGTCGGCGATGCGCTCGATTTCTGGCGCGTCACCGAGGTCAGCCGCCCCATGCACCTGGCCCTGCACGCGGAGATGAAGTTGCCCGGGCGAGCGACGTTGACGTTTGACATCGAGCCGGGCGGGGACAGGCGCTGCACGCTGGTGCAGACGGCCAGGTTTCGGCCGCGCGGCCTCGCGGGGCTGGCGTACTGGTACGCCGTGCGCCCGCTGCACGGGCTCGTGTTTCGGGGCATGCTCCAGGGCATCCGTGAGGCTGCACACAAGCAAATGCGCGTGATCAAAAAGGCGACCGACGCCGGCGAGGCGCAACGGCCGGGCCCGGATCTGTCCTGAGCGCCTTAACACCGGAGCGCGGGTTGGTGCTCATCGAGGAGCACCAGGAGCGTGCCGGCCAACTCGACCAGGCCCAGCACCGCCCGCACGTCATGCTCTCCGGGGGCCTCGCCCTCGATCTCGATCGCCAGCGCTCCCCGCGATGCCGGGGGATGCCCCCCATGCGCGGCAGAGCAAGATTTTTGTTGCCGTCGCAGCCCGGCCGCACTACATTCGAAGTGATCGCGGCAAGCTCGGCATGTGTCTTCTGTCAAGGAACCCGAACCTTTACGAAGTTAGTGAACCCGAAGTCTTACGAGTTGGGGTTCATGAATCGGTACGCGTTTACTCCTGTGGGCTTGCGATGCCTCCGCCCCCCAGCCCTGGGTACCCAGGGCTGAACGGTGTTCAGTGGCTCAGCCCGGCCGCAGGCTTTCCTCCAGCTCACGCAGCCGGTAGCTCCGCCCCCT
>SKPT01000554.1 GCA_007119405.1 Phycisphaeraceae bacterium | reverse complement strand
CCGCTGGCGATACGCTGGCGGCATTGTGCAACCGCCACCCGCCCCGCGACTCTGCTTCGACGCCTTCGCCAGCTACGGGCCCTACCCCCGCAAGCCCGCCCCGGCTCGCTGGACGCTCGAGCACCTGCTCCAGGACATGGACCAGGCCGGCCTCGCCGGGGCGCTGGTGACCTACGCCCAGGCGCTGCACTACGACCCGATGCTCTCGAACCTGCGCATGATCGAGCAGATCCGCGGCCATCGCGATCGGCTCTGGCCCTGCTGGGTGGCGCTGCCGAGCGTCAGCGGCGAGTTTCCTGAGCCGGCGGAGCTTGTCGCGGCGATGCACGAGTATGACGTGCGGGCCGTGCGCGTCGAGCCGGAGCACTTCGGCCTGCCGCTGGACGAGGCGCTGTGGCGGCCGCTGTGCCAGGCGCTGGCCGAGGCCGGCGTGCTCGTCGTCACCGCCATGGCCCGGGGACGGGCGTGGGACGACGTCGCCCGCCTCGTCGAGCTTTTCGCCGGCAACCCGGTGCTGCTGGCCAACCACAACTGGAGCCAGTGGCGCCACGTCGCGGCCCTGATGCAGCGCTGCGGCAACCTGCACATTGAGTTCTCCGCCTTCCAGGCCAACCGCGCCGTCGAGCACTTCGCCTCACGCTTCGGCCCCGAGCGCTGCCTGTTCGGCACCGGGCTGCCCGAGCGCGCCGCCGGCTGCGCCCGCGGCATGATCGACTGGTCGCTGCTCGGCGAGCGCGAAGTCGACATGATCGCCGGCGGCAACCTCAAACGCCTGCTCGGCGGGGGCCCTGCGAAAGCCATCGCCCCCGCCGGCGCTCACGACGACGCGATCGTGGCTGCCGCAAGCGCCGGCCGACCACTGCCTTGCCCCGTGCTCGACGCGCACTGCCACATCCTGCACGAGGGCGGGCACACCGGCGGGGGGCGTTACGTCATGCTCGACGGCGGCCCCGCGGGCATGCTCGAGCTCGCCCGGCGCATCGGCGTCGACCGCACGGCCGTCATGTCATGGGCCGGCCCGCTGTCCATGGACACCGCCCTGGGCAACCAGCACGTTGAAGAGGCCGTCACCCGACATCCCGAGCACTACATCGGCCTGTCCACGATCAACCCCGACCACGACAGCGACGAGCAGATCGAAGCCATCATCGATCGCTACCATCGCCAGAAGCGCTGGCCCGGGCTCAAGACCTTCACCTACCACCAGACACGCAAGTACGACGACCCGGCCTTCGCCCGCTACTTCGGCTACGGCAACGAGCACGGCCTGTATGCGGTCATCGACCCCGCCACGTTGCCCGGCGACGACCACGTCGAGCGCCTCGCCGCACGCTACCCGAACCTGGGCATCCACCTGGACCACTGCGGCCAATCCTGGCCCTACGCCCAGTGGGCCATGCACCTCGCCCGGCAGTTTCCCAACGTCTGGCTCCAGCTCAACCACACGGCCGCGACCAACGGCGTCATCGAGTACCTCGTCGAGCAGGTCGGCGCCGAGCGCGTGCTCTGGGGCACCGACGCCCCCATGCGCGACCCGCGCCCCCAGGTCGCCTGGCTGGCCTACACGTCCCTGAGCCCGGCGCAGAAGGCGATGGTCTTCGGTCGCAACTTCGCGCAGATATTACAGACCATCGGCATCGACGTGGGGTTGCAGCCACAAGCAGCAGGGGGGTTGGAGGCCGATTCATGAGCGACTTTCCCCAACAGCCGCACCGTTTCTCCGGCCGCGAACGCGAGCACCTCGACGCCGCGCTGTCGCGCAAGAGCCTCTTCTACTGGCAAGAGGGTAGCGCCACCTCGCGGATGCTGGAGCGGGCCAGGCAGGTGATCGGCGGCCGATACGCCGTGGCGACCAGCTCCGGCACGGCCGCGCTGCACGTGGCGGTCGGCGCCGCGGCGCTGGAGCCGGGCCGCGAGATCATCATCCCCTGCATCACCGACATGGGCAGCCTCATCGGCCCGCTGTATCAGAACCTCGTGCCCGTGTTCGCCGACGTCGACCCGCACACCTACAACATCACGGCCGAGACCATCGAAGCGGTACGCACCGACCGCACCGTCGCCGTCATGGTCGTGCACCTGCTCGGCACGCCCGCGGAGATGGGCCCGATCATCGAGCTGTGCCGCAAGCACAAGCTCGTGCTCATCGAGGACTGCGCCCAGAGCTACGGCTGCTACTACGGCCAGCAGCACGTCGGCACGCTGGGCGACTTCGGCTGCTTCAGCCTCAACGACTTCAAGCACCTGAGCACCGGCGAGGGCGGGTTCGTGCTCATGAACGACCAGCGCTACTACGACGAGGCCCGCCCCTTCGCCGACAAATACTACGATCGCCTGCATCGCGAGCGCCGCCTGCTGCGCCTGGGGCTGAACTATCGCATCACCGAGCTTCAGTCGGCGGTGGGCCTGGCCCAGTTCGACCGCTTCGAGCAGGCGACCGCCGGCCGGCGGGCCTTCGGCGAGGCCCTGACCGCCCGGCTCCAGGACGTGCCCGGCCTCCATCCCCCGGCCGTGCCCGCGACCGGCCGCAGCAGCTACTGGTTCTACATGCTGCGCGTCGACGAGCAGACCCTGGGCATCCCGCGCGACGCCCTCGTCGAGCACCTGACCGCCCGTGGCATCACGTGCTCGGCCGGCTACATTCCCCGCCCGCTCTACCACGAGCACGTCTTTGCGCACAAGAGCTTCTTCCCGGGCGGCGTCTGGCCCGCGGAGTTGATCGCCGGGCGCACCTACGACTATCGGCAGGTCCGTTGCCCCGTTGCCGAGCAGGTGCTGGCGACGGCCGTGAAGCTGCACGTCAACGACGCCTGGGCCGAGGCCGAGGCCGACGCCTGCGCCGAGGCGATCGCCCAGTGCGTACCGGCCGCGCGGCGCTGAGGAGCAACAACGATGAAGCTGACGACACCCGTGGCTGTCTGCATCTGGCCCGAGCCGGCCCCCAATCGGCCCCATGTGGGCGCCTACCCGCACTACCTGCTCGAGGTGCTCGATCACGCCGGCCTGTGCTACCGCCGCGTCGAGCCCGACGCCCTGGTTGACGCGCTGCCCACCGCTGGTGTGCTCGTGACCGTCGGCGAGGCGGAGATGGACGTCCCGACGCATGAGGCGCTGACGAACTGGGTGCGCGGCGGCGGGGCGTGGCTGGCGATCGGCGGCACGGGCGGGGCGCCCGACCTGCTCGGCGTCGAGCTCGCCGAGCCGGGCTTCAATATGTTCGGCGGCCGCGGGCGCAGCGTCCCGCTGGGCGAGGGATACCTCGCCGCCGCCGACGCCAGCCACCGCGTCCTCGCGCCGATGGCGCGGCCGCTGCATTACTTCAACGGCTCGGCGCTGACCGCGACCACCGGCCGGGTGCTCGCGAGCATCCTCGACGCCCACCAGCGACCGCTGCCCCACGCCGGCGTCGTCGAGCATGAGCCGGGCGATGGCTGCACGCTCGTCATCGCCCCCGACGTCGCCGGCACGATCGTCCGCATCCAGCAGGGCGTCGCCATCACCCGCGACGGCATCGGCCCCAGTGACGGCAGCGCGCCCGTCTGCGACGGCGTGCTCAAGAGCGACGACGGCGGCG
>SKPT01000412.1 GCA_007119405.1 Phycisphaeraceae bacterium | reverse complement strand
GGGGGGGGGGGGGGGGGGGGGGGGGGGGGGGGGGCCTGCCCGGCGGGCTGGGCCCACGTCGGGACCAGCAGCGTCAGCGACGCCGCGAGCAGGAGAATCGGGACGATCAGCAGGAGCCTGGGCATGGCGGAACCTTTCGGTGCAGAGGAATGCGGGGGCACCATCATACCGCACGCGGGCCGGCGGGGGCGTTAGACTGGGGCAGGTGGCCTTGTCCAGGGAGCACGCATCGTGGTGAGACTGACGCTGGTGATCGCGGGTCTGCTTCTCGTCGTGGGCGTGGTGGGCTATGCCATCCCCGAGGGCCGGCACATCACGGCCCTGATCCCCGCGGGCGTGGGCGTTCTGCTGGGGGTCTGCGGCCTGCTGGCGCTCTTGGGCGAGAGCGTGCGCATGCACGCGATGCACGCGGCGATGGCGATCGCCCTGCTCGGCGCGCTCATGACCCTCGAGCCGATCTCCCGCCTGCTCCGCGGCGCGACGGTGGGGGCGGTGACGCTCACGGCGACGATCGTCATGGCCCTGCTGCTGATCGTCTATCTCGTGCTGGGCGTGCGCTCGTTCATCCGCGCCCGCCGCGACCGGGGCGACTCCGCGGCCGCGGGCTGAGCCCGACATCTCTGATCGCTGACGGCTGGCCGCTTGCGGCTTCGCGAACCGGAACCCGCTGGCCGAGCAACGCCCGGCGCGAAATGGGGGTTGTGCCCACTGGACACGCCGGCCGGGGCGGCGACGATCCCTTTGTCCCCCGGAATCGAACTTCGAGGCCGGTTCAACCGATAGAAAGGGAAGCAGGCCCCGCGTCGGGGCTGCGCTGTGGGCAGGAGTCGAGCCGATGCCGCTGCCGAACCCCCTGCACTGCCGGAGTGTGGCCTGGTCGCAGTTGACGGACCAGCTCCCGAGCCTGGGCACGACCGAGGGTCTGCTGCGGGCGGCGTGCGCCGTGGCCGGCCACGAGCTGGACGAGCCTGCCGCCCAGGCCGACACCGTCGCCGCGCGCATCGCCGAGCTGGGTGACCGCATCCGCAGCCGCGTCGTCAGCGATCGGCCGCGGGCGCTGCTGGCCCACGCCCACGAGGTGCTCTTCGAGGAGGAGCGCTTCCGGGGCGAGCGGCCGGAGGACGCCGGCCCGGCCAGCAGCTACCTGCCCATGGTCCTGGAGACGCGGCGGGGGCTGCCGGCGACGCTGAGCCTGATCTACAAGGCGGTGCTCGAGCGCGTGGGCGTGAGCGTGTGCGGGCTCAACACGCCGGGGCACTTTCTCGCCGGCGTCTCGGGCATCGACGAGGAGCCGGGCCGGCTGATGATCGTCGACGTCGCCGCCGCCGGGCGCGTGCTCTCGCAGGAGCAGGCCTTCACCCGCATCGAGCAGGCCGCGGGCACCGCCGTGCCCCGGCAGCAGGGCCTGCTCGCCGAGGCCACCCACCGCCAGTGGCTGATTCGCGTCCTGCATAACCTCATCATCGTCTTCGACCGCGCCGGCCGCGGCACCGACCAGGCCGCGATGCTCGAGCTGCGCACGCTCGTCGAAGCCCCCCAGCGCTGACCACCAACGCCCGGCCTGAACGAGTCCGCGAGCGAAGGCCGGGATCGGCCGCGGCGTTCTTGAGCGATGCGCGAGCACCGGGCGAGCGATGCGCGAACACCGGGCGGTTGCCGGACCATCCCCACCTCCGCTGCCTCAGAACGTATGTGAAAACAGCGCCCCAAAGCATCCCCAAGAGGGCGGTGTGCTGCCGCCATCGACCGTTGAGGGCACACCGCACCCTTCGGCGTGCCGTGCGGCACCGACCAGAGGCCTCGTCACACACGTGCTCAGGCCGGGCGTTACCATGTCCGCCGTGCGCGATCGCACGGAGAACACCGCTTGGCGCCACGCAGCAGACAGCGCTACTGGTGGGCGAGCCTGCCTGATGAAGAGCTGCTGGAGCTGCGCCTGTGCGACCTCAAGGTGCAGGTCCAGGGCACCGAGCTTCAGCGCCGCGTCGAGCGGCTGTACGCCGAGCTGGAGCGTGCCGGCCTGCGCTTCCGCCCGCATGTGTGGCTTTCCAGCGAATGGTTCTCGCCCGACGGCATCCCGGGCATCGCCATGCCGTTCTACCTGGCCCACCCGCGTCTGGTGCGTCTGGAGAAGAAGCAGATGCTCGCCGCCGAGGGCGCGACCGAGCAGGCGTGCATGAAGCTGCTGCGCCACGAGGCCGGCCACTGCATCGACACCGCCTATCGCCTGCACCGGCGCAAGCGCTGGCGGGAGATGTTCGGCAGCTTCACGGCGCCCTACCCCGACTTCTACCGCCCGCGCCCGCGCAGCCGTGACTATGTCCTGCACCTGGACGGCTGGTACGCCCAGGCCCACCCGGCCGAGGACTTCGCCGAGACGTTCGCCGTGTGGCTGAGCCCCGGGTCGCGCTGGCGTCAGCGCTACCGCTCCTGGCCGGCGCTGCGCAAGCTTCAGTACGTCGACGAGCTGATGGGCGAGATTGCCGGGCAGCGCCCGCCCGTACGCTCGCGCCGCGCCATCGAGCCGATCAGCCAGCTCAAGCGCACGCTGCGCGATCATTATCGCCGCAAGCGCATGCACTACGCCGACGATTTCCCCGATTTCTACGACAGCGACCTGCGGCGGATCTTCTCCAACGAGCCGCGTTATCGGGACCGCGAGACGGCCGCGGCCTTCCTGCGTCGCCACCGCGTGGAGCTGCGCCGCCGCGTGGCCGACTGGACCGAGACCTCGCCCTACACCATCGACCAGGTGCTGCGCGACATGATCGACCGCTGCAAGGAGCTGCGCCTGCGTCTGGCCCGGCCGCAAAGCGAGGCCCGCATCGAGGCCTTGATGCTCGTGACCGTGCAGACGATGTACTTCCTCCAGACGGGGCGCCGCGTGGCGGTGTGAGCGGGGACGTTTTGCCACGAAGACGCGAAGGGCACGAAGCAAGGCAGAAAGGCCGATAAGGAATGCAGGAAAGGCAGGAAGGCAGCAATGGACGCGGGGTGCCACTGACAAGGCCGTCTTCGGCCTTGTCAGTGTGCCTCGATGCTCGCACTGACAAGCTCCGCGGACTCCGCTTGTCAGTGGCACCCCAACCCTTTACTCCTTTCCTGCTTTCCTGCCTTCCTTATTCGCCTCTCCGCCTTGCTTCGTGCCTGCTTCGTGTTCTTCGTGCCTTCATGGCTGATCCCTTCCCCGTGACCAGGGCCACCGCATGAGCCGACGACGACGCAAGCTGCGCGTGCTCGTGCTGGTGCACGAGGACCTGGTCCCGCCTGACACGCTCACCGGCGTCAGCGAGCAGGAGTATTTCTCGTTCAAGACCGAGTTCGACGTCTGCGCCACGCTGCGCGAGATGGGCCACACCGTCTCGCCGCTGGGCGTCAGCTCCGACCTGGCCGTGATCAAGCAGGCCGTCGACGAGTTCAAGCCCGACATCGCGTTCAACCTGCTCGAAGAGTTCGACGGCGTGGGCGTGTTCGACGCCCACGTGGTCAGCTACCTGGAGCTGCTGAAGCTGCCCTACACCGGCTGCAACCCGCGCGGGCTGATGCTCGCCCACGACAAGGCGCTGAGCAAGATGGTGCTGCGTTACCATCGCATCTCCG
>SKPT01000013.1 GCA_007119405.1 Phycisphaeraceae bacterium | reverse complement strand
TAGAGCGCAGCGAAACCCACCCTACAGCCGGCGCAGCGCTGAGTGGTGGATCAGCCAGTAGACCGCCACGACGAAGATCCCCCCCGCCAGCGTCGCCAGCGACCAGACGATCGGCGGGACGATGAGGGTGCCCTCGGCCTCGTGCTCCAGCCGGGCCGCGTCGCGCGCCACACCTGCGGCAAAGGCGATGTGCACGATCAGCACCACCAGCCCATACATCATCCCCAGCACCGCCAGCGACCAGAGCAGCGGATTGCCCATGGCCGGGAGTATAGGGGATAGCGGGCAGGGGGCAGGGGGCAGTTTGACCAGTGACAAGCGACCGCGCCACCCCGGGAACCGGATTCCCGCACCCACCGGCCACCGCGCACGTATAGCGCATCTGCGGCCGAGGCACCCGCTTCCGCTATTCTCTCTCGGGCATGGCCCTGGATCAGCTCGACATCGACGACACACCGCGCCACGCCGACGACCAGTCGCGCATGAGCTTCGGCGACCACCTCGAAGATCTGCGCTACCGCGTGGTGATGGCGCTGGTGGGCGTCGCCGTCGCGGCGGTGGGGGCGCTGTTCTTCGGCCGGGAGATCGTCGCCTGGCTGGTGCGCCCGCTGGCGATTGTGCTGGCGAGCGCCGACCTTCCGCCGCAGACCCACTTCCTGGGCCCGATGGGCGGGTTCACGGTCTTTCTCAAGGTCTCGATTGTCGCCGGGTTGATCGTTGCCTCGCCCTGGGTGGTCTACCAGCTCTGGAAGTTCGTCTCGGCGGGTCTCTACCGCCACGAGCGGCGGGCGGTCTACGTCGTCGCCCCCTTCAGCGCGACCATGTCGCTGCTGGGCGTGGCGTTCATGTACTACCTCATGCTGCCGATCAGCCTGGCGTTTCTCATCTTCTTCGCCAGCAATTACCCGGAACTGGACGTCCAGCCCGCGGAGCGCGACGGCATCGTCGCCCGGCTGACCGGCCTGGCGGCGCGGATGGGCGGCGGCGGGGCATCCGACCGCCCCGTCGCCCCCGATCCAACGCCGGTCGAGGCCGACCCGGCCGCACCGACGCTCAGCCACGTGCCCATCCTCGACACCGACCCGCCGG
This sequence comes from Phycisphaeraceae bacterium, assembly GCA_007119405.1. The sequence continues at coordinate 2,515 of SKPT01000013.1, read as the reverse complement.
CCCCCGAGCCCGGCCAGATCTGGATGAAGATGCCCGAGCGCGAGTTGCGCGTCTTCCTCCAGGGCCAGGTGCTGCGCTACGTCGCCCAGCCCGCCAGCCAATCCATGCTCACGCCCATCATGGAGATTCACGAATACATCGGCTTCGTGGTGATGCTCACGCTGGGCATCGTCATCGCCTTTCAGCTTCCCGTGGTCATGCTCGTGCTCGGCTCGACGGGTGTGGTCGACCCGGCCGCGCTGGCGCGCTACCGCAAGCATTGCATCTTCGGCTGCTTCGCGCTGGCGGCGGTCTTCACCCCCGCCGAGCCGATCAGCATGATCATGCTCGCGGCGCCGATGTGGCTGTTGTTCGAGTTCGGCCTGTGGCTGATGCGGCGCGTCTACCACGGCGACGACGCGACGTGAAGCCGGGGCCGGCGGTCCCGGGGCATCGGCGTGCGTCGCCCAATGGCGATGACCCGCCTCGCCGCATCGACGCCGCGCGTCGCGCGTCGCGCCAGGCACTGACAAGGCCGCGGACGGCCTTGTCGGTGGCACCCGACGCCGTGAACGACTGATGTAGGGTGGGTAGAGCGAAGCGAAACCCACCAGTCTTGCCTTGGATCTACGAGCATCGTGATGGGTTTCGCTTCGCTCTACCCACCCTACCTTTCCGCCCCGGCTAAGCCCCGCCGCGCAGCTCCGCCTCGATGTGCTCGGCCTTGCCCAGGGCCTCGACCACCGCGCTGACCTGCGGATCGACCTGCTCGTGGCGCAGCGTGCGCTCGGGGTCGCGGAAGACCATGCGGAAGCTGACGCTCTTGCGGCCGGGCTCGATCGGCTTGCCGCGGTAAGTGTCGAGAAACCGCACCGCCTCGAGCATCGCCGGCCGCGTGTCGCGCACCGCCTGCTCGATCTGGCGCCAACGCACCGACTCGTCCACCACGATCGAAAGGTCACGCTCGATCGCCGGGTAACGCGGCTGCTGCGCGGCCTGACGCGCCGGCGGATACAGCCCGATCAGCGCATCAAGCTCCAGCTCGGCGGCGACGAGTTCGGCCTTGAGGTCGAAGAGCTCGCGCGTGTCGGGCGCGAGCACGCCGAGCACGCCCAGCACCTGCTCGCCGAGCCGCACCTGGCCGGCGGCGGCGAAGTTGGGCATCTCGGCCGGGTCGATGTGAAGCCGGCTGGCCGTGTCGGGCCCGCCGAGCTGCTCGATGAGCTCCTCGACGCTGCCGCGCAGCTCGCGCAGGGCGTGCTGGGCGTCGCCCCCGGCCGGGACGTCCGCCAGCAGCGCCAACCGCTGCTGCTCGAGGAAGCGACCGCCGTGGCGACGCCAGGTGGCGGCGGCTTCATAGAGGCGCAGGTTGGTGTTGCCACGGTCCTGGTTGGCCTTGCGGCAGGCCAGCAGGCTCGGCAGCAGCGAGGGGCGGAGCATCGGCTCGGCCTTGCGGCGTTCGTCGTCGACCATCACCGGCTCGCTGGCCTCGTCGAGAAACGCCCCGCCGTGCTTGATGCGCACGAAGCTGAAGGTGATCGTCTCGTGGTAGCCGTGGGCCGCAAGCACGCGCCCGAGCATCTGGCGGGCGGCGACGGCCGGCTGCATGGGGCGGGCCTCGATCTCGATCTTGTCGCGCGTCGGCACCTGGTCCAGGCCGTGCAGCCGCGCCACCTCCTCGACCAGGTCCACCTCGCGCTTCAGGTCCAGCCGATGGCTGGGCACGGTGCAGGCGATCGTCCCGCCGGCGACGCGCGGCAACAGGCCCAGGCGCTCCAGATACGCCGCCTGCTGCTCGGCGGCCAGATCCACGCCCAGCAGGGCGTTGGTGCGCGCGGGGCGCAGGCTCACCTCGAGCGGGGCGGGGTCGTCCTGCCCGGCACGGACGACGCCGCGGGCCAGCTCGCCGCCGGCGGTCTCGAGGATCAGCCGGGCGGCGCGGCGGCTGGCGCGGTCGACGCCCAGCGGATCGACGCCGCGCTCGAAGCGAAAGCTCGAGTCGCTGGCGAGCTTGAGCGCCCGGCTGGTCGAGCGCACGGACAGGGGGTCGAAGATGGCCGACTCGAGCAGGATGTCGCGCGTGTCGGGCCCGACCTCGCTGTCGATCCCGCCCATGACGCCGGCGACGGCGACGGGGCGCGCGGCGTCGGCGATGACGAGCATGTCCTCGTTGAGCTCGTGGCGCGTGCCGTCGATGGCGACGAAGCGCTCGCCGGCGCGGGCGGTGCGCACGACGATGCGGCGCTCGGCCAGCTTGGCCAGGTCGAAGGCGTGCAGCGGCTGGCCGAGCTCGAGCAGGACGTAGTTGGTCACGTCGACGACGTTGTTGACGCTGCGCAGGCCGACGGCTTCGAGCCGGCGAACGAGCCAGTCGGGGCTGGGCCCGACCGTGACGCCGCGGAGGACGCGGGCGGTGTAGAGCGGGCACAGGTCGTGCGGCTGGTTCTCGACGCTGGTCAGCGACGCGGCCTCGGGGCCGGCGGCGTCGGCGGGCTCGAGCGCGGGCGTGGCGAGGGCCCGGCCGGTGGCGGCGGCG
>SKPT01000382.1 GCA_007119405.1 Phycisphaeraceae bacterium | reverse complement strand
CGCGGAGATGGGCGGCAAGAACGCGGTGATCATCGACGCGGATGCGGACCTGGACGACGCGGTGCGCGGCACGGTGCTCTCGGCGTTCAACTATGCGGGGCAGAAGTGCTCGGCCGCGTCGCGCGCGATCGTGGTGGGGCAGGCGTATGAGCCGTTTCTGAAGCGGGCGATCGAGGCGGCGCGAAGCCTGGGGGTGGGCGATCCGCGCGACCCGGCCGCCGCCGTGGGGCCGGTGATTGATGGTGAGGCGTATGACCGCATTCGCGAGGCGATTGGTGCGGGGGAGGCGGCGGGGCGGTTGGTGCTTGATGGGCGCATCGAGGACGGGGCGGCGGCTTCGCGAAGCGGCAAGCCGCGGGGATACTTCATTCATCCCACGATTTTCGCGGATGTGGACCCGGGCAGTGCGCTGGCGCAGGACGAAATATTCGGCCCGGTGCTGGCGGTGATGCGGGCTCGCGATTTCGACGAGGCGCTGGCCATCGCCAACGACACGCGCTACGGTCTGACCGGCGGGCTTTATTCGCGCAGCCCCGGGCACCTGCGGCTGGCGCGGCAGCGCTTCCGCGTGGGCAATCTGTATCTGAACCGCAAGATCACCGGCTCGATCGTGGGCCGGCAGCCCTTCGGCGGGTTCAAGCTCAGCGGCGCCAGGTTCAAGGCCGGCGGACCCGATTATCTGCTCCAGTTCATGGACCAGCGCACGGTGACGGAGGAGACGCTGCGGCGCGGCTTCGCGCCGGACGAGCGTACGGCGATGGAGCTGGATTGATCGGCTCGAGGATCGACGCCGCGCGGCAGGGTGCCACGGATGCACCTCATACGCGTAGCGGGTGCGGCTTTCGATGATCGGGGTGCCACTGACAAGCGGAGTCCGCGGAGCTTGTCAGTGCCGGCGTGCCCGTTGCGCCCGCGCCGTTGCCCGGCCGCGCGCAACGGGCTAAGCTTCCAGCCATGAGTCGGCCTGCCGCCACGTCGCCGCCCTCCACCCCCGATCTGGCCGAACACGGCGCCGGTGGACAGCGCCTGGACCGGCGGCTGTTCATGCAGTTGCTGGTGCTCACGGGCGCTGACGACGTCACCGCGTTGACCGACGCGCTGGCCGCAGCCGACCTCCGCGGCGCGCTTTACCTCGACATGCACGATCCGCACGGCGTGGGGGTGCTGGCGATGAGCGAGCAGCCGGGCTACTTCGTCGGCCCGTGGCGCGAGCTGCTGACGCGCCCGCCGTTCGATGCGCTGACGCTCAAGCCCGCATTCACGATGTTCGGGCGCACGTACGCCCTGGGCTACGAACAGGACCTGGAAGAGACGCTGATCCATCGCCCGACGCGCACGGCGCTGAACCCCGATTGGCCGTGGGTCGTGTGGTACCCCCTGCGGCGCAGCGGGGCGTTCGCCCGGCTCCCGGCCGAGGAGCAGCGGGAGATTCTCAAGGAGCATGGCAGCATCGGGTTCGCGTTCGGCCGGGCGGACCTGGCGCACGACATCCGCCTGGCGTGCAACGGGCTCGATCGCGAGGACAACGACTTCGTCGTGGCGCTGACGGGCAAGGAGCTGCACCCGCTCTCGGCGGTGGTGCAGGCGATGCGCAAGACGCAGCAGACCTCGCTGTACCTGGATCGACTCGGGCCCTTCTTCGTCGGGCGCGCGGCGTGGAAGAGCGGGGGAAATAGCCACGAATGAACACGAATGAACACGAATGGGATTGATGAGATGCCCTGGCCAGTGGTGACGCTTTACATTTTCGGCGCCTTGTTGGTCATCCTGGGCTTCTGGGGGGCGCTGACGCCCGAGCCCTGGGGCACGTCCGCGGTGGCGATGGCGCTGATATGTCTGTCGGGGGCGATCATGGTTTCGACAGCCGCGGCGGTTCACCTGCTGGCGCCGCCGGGGCGGGAGGATTGAGGAGCCACCCATGGACCAGGACGAGTGGGCGCAGGGCGAGACACGGCGGACGTCGGTCTTCACCGTCGGGCGGGGCGGTGCCCTGAGGCACAAGCTCATCATGCTCTACCTCGGTGGCCTGGGCAGCGGTGGGGTGGGCCTGTACGTGACGCTGGATCACCTGCCGGGGGGTACGCTGGGAACAGTGGCGGGCAGTATCGTGTTCCTCGGCGGAACGATTCTTGTCTGCACCGCTCTGGTTGTGGAATACCTGATGTTTCATCGCCGCTCGTGACCCATGGTGTAATGGCGGCCCATGCAAAGGAAGCGAAAATTCATGCCCGAGGCGACGCAGGTGCGGCGATATGAGCAGGCCAGGGACACGCTCGAGGCGATGGGCCAGGGACACGTGCTCCGGTTCTTCGATGAGCTGGACGACGCGGGGCAGGCTCGGCTGCTCGATGAGATCGAGAGCGTGGATTGGCCGGAGGTTCAGCGGCTGATCGACACGCACGTGCGCGTCAAGCCGGCGGTTCACCTGCCCGAGCACATTGAGCCGGCGCCGTGGTACCCGGTCGAGCCGGACGCGGACCTGGCGCCGCGCTACCACGAGGCCCGCCAGCTCGGCGAGCAGCTCGTGCGCGAGGGCAAGGTCGCCGTCTTCACGGTGGCCGGCGGCCAGGGCACGCGGCTGGGCTGGGACGCGCCCAAGGGCACGTTCCCCGCGACGCCCATACGCAAGGCGTCACTCTTTGCCGTCTTCGCCGAGGGCATCCGCAAGCTTCAGCGCAAGTACAACACCACGCTGCACTGGTACGTGATGACCAGCCCGCACAACGATGCGCCGACGCGCGCCTTCTTCGCCGAGCAGGACCACTTCGACCTCGACCCGGAGCGGATCACCTTCTTCAGCCAGGGCATGATGCCCGCGCTCGACCGCGAGAGCGCCAAGGTGCTCATGGACGACCGCGACCGCATTGCGCTGTCGCCCAACGGCCACGGCGGGTCGCTCAAGGCGCTCGCCGCCTCCGGGGCGCTGGCGTCGATGCAGCAGCGCGGCATCGAGCAGATCAGCTACATCCAGATCGACAACCCGCACGTGAAGGTCATCGACTCGCTCTTCATCGGGCTGCACGCGCTGGACAAGGCGCAGATGTCGTCGAAGATGCTGCCCAAGGCCTATCCCGAGGAGAAGCTGGGCAACTTCTGCCTCGTCGACGGCAAGGTGACGGTCATCGAGTACTCCGACCTGCCGGACGAGCTGGCCCGGCAGCGTCGGCCGGACGGCGAGCTGCGCTTCCGCGCAGGCTCCATCGCCGTGCACGCGATGCGCGTGGACTTCGTCGCGTCGCTGACGGGCGAAAGCAAGGGCTTTTCGCTGCCCTATCACCGCGCGGAGAAGAAGGTGGGGCATATTGATCTGGACACCGGCCAGCGCATCGAGCCGGAGACGCCCAACGCGGTGAAGCTTGAGACGTTCGTGTTCGATGCGTTGCCGCTGTGCGACCGGTCAATCGTGTATGAGACGGATCGTGTGGAGGAGTTCGCGCCGATCAAGAACGCCGAGGGGGTGGACAGCCCGGTGTCGAGCCGGGTGTTGCAGATCGAGCGTGCGGCGCGTTGGCTGGAGTCGGCGGGGGTGGCCGTGCCGCGGCGTGATGAGCCGGTGGACGAGGCGACGGGTTTGGCGAAGGTGATCCCGCGTGCGGTGGACGCGG
>SKPT01000334.1 GCA_007119405.1 Phycisphaeraceae bacterium | reverse complement strand
CATCGACAGTGTCGGCGTCGACGAGGGCTCCGAGCCCGCGGCAAGCGGCGGCCCGGCTGGTCCGCAGGAGGCGCGGTGACTCCCATGGCGTCCCACACGGACTCTGTGACGACGCGCCAGCGCATCGTCGTGCACGGCATCGTGCAAGGCGTAGGGTTTCGACCGTTCGTGTATCGGCTGGCACGTCAACTCGGCATCAGCGGCAGCGTGCACAACACCGGCGGGCAAGTGATCGTCGACGCGGAGGGCTCGTGCGATCAGCTCGACGCGCTGATCCACGCCCTGCGCACCGCCGCACCGCCGCTAGCGCACGTCACGGATGTCGAAGCCGAGTTGCTCGTCCCGCGCGGGGCGCGAGGTTTTCACATTGCCGCGAGCGAGCCCGGGCTCCGGCTACCCGTGGTCCCGGCGGACATCGCCACATGCGCCGATTGTTTGGCTGAGGTCTTCGATCCCGCCGACCGGCGCTATCGATACCCGTTCACCAACTGCACCAGTTGCGGGCCGCGATTCAGCATCATCACTGCTCTGCCATACGACCGTGCGAAGACAACCATGGCACGGTTCACGATGTGCGCCCAATGTCGCCAGGAGTACGAGACTCCCGCTGACCGCAGGTTCCACGCTCAGCCCAACGCCTGCCGGGATTGCGGTCCGCAGTTGACACTTACCGATGCCGCCGGCCGTACGCTTGCCTGCGAAGATGACGCCCTGCACGCCGCCGCCGGCGCCCTGCGCCAGGGCCGAATCGTCGCGGTCAAAGGGATCGGCGGCTTTCACCTGATGGTCGATGCGACCAGCGAAGACGCGGTCGTTCGGTTGCGGCGGCGCAAGCACCGGCCAGCGAAGCCCCTGGCCCTGATGGTGCGCGACAAAGCGATGGCGTTTGAGACGATCAAGTATGGCCCAGTCACCGACGCGGCGCTGAGCTCACCACAGGCCCCCATCGTCCTCGCACCGCGCGCGGCCGGCGCGGCCGTCGCACCGTCCGTGGCGCCGGCGAATCCCGAGCTTGGCGTGATGCTCGCGTACACGCCGCTGCATCATCTGCTTCTAACGCCGTTGCATGGCCCGGTGGTCGCCACCAGCGGCAACCGCGCCGACGAGCCGATCTGCACCGATAACACCGAAGCACTGGCACGACTGGGAGAGATCGCGGATCTGTTTCTCGTGCACGATCGCCCGATCGCCCGGCCGGTGGACGACTCGGTCGTGCGCGTCATGGCGCCTAGGGCCCGGGTGCTGCGGCGCGCGCGTGGATATGCGCCCATGCCGATCGCACTGCCGAAGGGCCATCACCGGGACGGCGTGCTTGCCGTCGGTGGACATCTCAAGGCGACCGTCGCGCTGGGCGTCGGCGGACACGCGGTGCTCAGCCAGCACCTCGGCGATCTGGAAACACCCGAAGCTCTGGCGGCCTACGAATCCGTGGCGACCGACCTGCCGACATTCTTCGACACGCGCCCACGGCGGCTGATCTGCGATGCTCATCCCGACTACCGCTCGACACGCTGGGCCCACGCCGTCGGCAAGCCCGTGGCGCACGTGCAGCATCACGTGGCGCACGTGCTCTCGTGCATGGCCGAGCACGGATTGCCGCCGGATCACCCGGTGCTGGGCGTGGCGTGGGACGGCACGGGCTACGGGCCCGACGGCACGGTCTGGGGCGGTGAATGGTTCCACCTGCGAAATGGTGCAGCGCAGCGAGTGGCGACGCTGCGCGCGTTTCGCCTGCCCGGTGGCGAGAAGGCGGTCCGCGAGCCGTGGCGCGCGGCCGCCGGTGTGCTGCATGAGCTCGAAGCCACCGATGCCCCGATGGCCCCGTTCGAGCATCTTGCACGGGCCGCGACTGAACCGCAGCGCCGCGTTGTGCAGACGATGTTGCGCCGCGGGCTCAACGCGCCGCTCACGACCAGCGCCGGCCGGCTCTTTGACGCTGGCGCGGCGCTGCTCGGCATCGCGCACGAGAGCCGTTTCGAGGGAGAGGCGGCAATGGCGCTGGAAGCCGCCGCGGCCGGGGTTGCCAACGATGAAGGCGGCGCGTACCCGCTCGAGCTGCGCGACGATCGCCACCTCACGCTCGACTGGGCGCCGGCGATCACGGCGCTGCTGGCGGACTGGGCGCATGGCACGTCACCAGGCGTGTGCGCCGTTCGCCTGCACCGAGGCCTGATCGACGCGATCGTCAGCGTCGCGCAGTGGGTCGGCGAAGCGGACGTGGTGCTCAGCGGCGGGTGCTTTCAAAACCGCATCCTTGTCGAGGGCGCCGAGCGTACGCTTCGCGCCGCGGGCTTTCGCGTATGGCTGCACGAGCGCGTGCCACCCAACGACGGCGGGCTCGCACTCGGTCAGCTTTATGCCAATGATGAAATGTTGAAGGGAGCCCTGGCATGTGTCTAGCCGTCCCGGGACAGGTCACGCGCATCGTGCGCGACGAAACCCTGGCGCGCACCGCGGCGGTGAGCTTCGGCGGGATCGTGCGCGAGGTGAACCTCACATTCGTTCCTGAGGCCGAGGTGGGTGACTACGTGCTCACGCACGTCGGCTTCGCCATCACGAAGGTGGATGAAGCGGAGGCGAACCGCGTGTTCGAGTACCTGCGCGAGCTCGGGGAGGTCGAGGAGAGTCTCGGTGAAGATACAGCGCAAGCGGAGGGCGATGATGCGCTACATTGATGAATACCGCGACCCGGCGGCGGCGCGGCGACTCGCGGACGAGATCCATCGCATCACCACCCGCCCATGGACGCTCATGGAAGTGTGCGGCGGGCAGACGCATGCGATCGTCCGCTTCGGGCTCGATCAGCTTCTGCCCGGGCATATCACGCTCGTGCACGGGCCAGGGTGCCCCGTGTGCGTGACGCCGGTGGAGTTGATCGATGCGGCGGTCACCATCGCCAGGCGGCCGGAGGTGATCTTCTGCTCGTTCGGCGACATGCTGCACGTGCCGGGGACGCGCGGAGATCTTTATTCGGCGCAGGAGGCCGGCGGCGACGTGCGCATCGTCTACTCGCCCACCGATGCCGTGCAGATCGCGCGTGACAACACCGACCGGCAGGTCGTGTTCTTCGCCGTCGGATTCGAGACCACCGCGCCCGCCAACGCGATGGCCGTCTATCAGGCGAAGCACGAAGGCCTGTCGAACTTTTCGCTGCTCGTATCGCACGTGCTCGTGCCGCCGGCGATGGAGGCGATACTCAGCTCGACGCGCAACCGCGTGCAGGGGTTTCTCGCTGCGGGTCACGTGTGCACGGTGATGGGTTATCACGAGTACGGTCCGATCGCAGAGAAGTACCGCGTGCCCATCGTCGTCACGGGCTTCGAGCCGTTGGATATTCTCGAGGGCGTACTCATGACGGTGCGCCAGCTTGAGGAGGGCCGCGCGGTTGTCGAGAATCAGTACACGCGGTCGGTGACGCGCGATGGCAACCGTCGGGCGCAGGACCTGGTGGCGGAGGTGTTCGAGACGCGTGCGCGGCGCTGGCGGGGAGTGGGCTCGATTCCTTCGAGCGGTTTGGGTCTGCGCGAGCCCTACGCCGGCTTCGACGCCATGCGCCGCTTTGCCCTGCCCGAGTCTGGCCAGGAGCAGCAGACCGTGTGCATCAGCGGTGAGAT
>SKPT01000470.1 GCA_007119405.1 Phycisphaeraceae bacterium | reverse complement strand
CCGGCTGGATCCTCCTGCCCAACGTCGACTACCACGCCTACCGCGACGCCGGCCAACTCGACCGCTGGTTCAACGTCCGCGGCCTCGCGCTCGCCGGCCCCGTCTTCCTCACCAAGGCCAGCGTCGTCGGCGCCGTCACCCTCCTCGCCATCGCCGCCTTCGACCGCCAGGCCCTGGCACGCATCAAGCCCCACTGGCTCGACATCCCCATCCTCGCCTGGTGCGCCATCCCCCTCGCCTCCGGCCTCGCCAACGCCCAGCCCATCGCCACCATCGCCGCCGACACCCTCTACCACAGCCTCGCCTGGCTGGGCCCCTACCTCGTCGGCCGGGCCTACCTCGCCGACCACGCCGGCCGCGTCGCCGCCGCCCGCGTGCTCATCGTCGCGGGCATTGCCTACATCCCCCTCGTCCTGATCGAATGGCTCCACAAGCCCATCGTCTACACCGCCCTCTACGGCTTCCACCCCCACCAGCACGACGGCGCCCACCGCCTCCTCGGCTTCCGCGGCCCCGCCCTGCTCGAACACGGCAACGCCCTGGGCATCTGGCTCGCCAGCCTCGCCGTCCTCGCCGTCGCCGCCTGCCGCACCGGCATCCTCACCACTCCCGCAGCACCACGCGGAAACGTGGTGATTCCCCGCGTCAACGCACGACGCCCGCTCGCCGTCACCCTCGCCCTCCTCGCCGCCGCCATCGTCACCCAATCCGTCGGCCCGATCGCCCTGATGCTCGTCGCCCTGGCCATCCTCGCCGCCGCACGCCACCTGCGCACCGCCGTCATCCTCGCCATCCTCATCGCCCCCGCGCTGGGCTACGTCGCCTTCCGCATCGCCGACCCGCCCCCGCTCCGCCCCGCTCTCGAATCGATCGCCGGCGAGCGCTTCGTCAACCACCTGCGCCGCCTCGAGCCCGCCCGCTCGCTCGCCTGGCGCATCGAACGCGAAGAAGAGCACATCGCCCGCGTCCGCCAGCGCCCCATCCTCGGCCACGCCGCCTTCAACTGGTGGCAGGGCGAGCACGACGCCCCCTGGAGCCTCTGGATGCTCACCCTCGGCCGCTACGGCCTCGCCGGCGTGCTGGCCCTCATCGCCATCTTCGCCATCCCCCTCGCCCACTTCCTCTGCCGCCGCCCTCCCACCACCTGGCCCGCCGACCCCGGCCTGCAACTGCAAGCCGCCTTCGCCCTCGTCCTGGCGATGAGCCTCATCGACAACATGCTCAACAACACCTTCAACCTCCCCCTGCTCATCACGATCGGCGCGCTGATCCCGCACAACCCCCATGCCTCACCCAGTTAACGCCCGTCCTGAGCGAGTCCGCGAGCGAAGGGTGGGCTTCCCGCGCACGATCAACCCCCCAACCCACACTCCGCATTCTGCATTCTGCATTCTGCATTCTGCCTTCCACCCCCCCTCCCCGCCTACAATGATCGCATGGCCGAGGCCATCTCCATCGACTTTTCCAGCCCCATCCCGCTCTTCCCGCTGTCGAACTGCGCCCTGCTGCCGCACGCCGTAATCCCCCTGCACGTCTTTGAGCAGCGCTACCGCGCCATGGTCGCCGACGCCCTCGAAGACGCCGGCCTCATCGCCATGGCCGTCTACGAAAAGCCCGGCCAGGCCGCGATCGTCCACGACAGCCCGCCGCTGCGCCCGCACGTGTGCGTCGGCCGCATCGTCCGCCACGAGCAGTTGCCCGACGGCCGATTCAACATGCTTCTGCAAGGCGTCTGCCGCGCCCGCATCCTCGACGAGCCCGAGCACGAGCCCTACCGCCTGGCCTACCTCGAGCCCACCGAGCCCGCCGAGCCCATGGAGATCGACCTGGCCGACGCACGCCAGCACCTGGAGCGCCTGATCAACGACGATCTGCTCAAGCAGCTCGCCGCCGTCCACGCCGTGGGCAACTGGCTCAGCGACGAGGTCCCCACCGCCGCCGTCATCGACCTGGCCGTGCTCACCATCTGCCACAACGTCGAGCAGCGCTACGCCATGCTCGCCGAACCCGACCCCGAGCAGCGCGCCCACTGGCTCGAGCATCACCTGCAACAGACCCGCCACACCCTCGAGCTCGCCAGACGCTTCGAGCCCGCCGTCGACGACGACGGCCTCCCCCTCAACTAAAGCCGCTCGCGGCTTCGCGAAACCCCCCGACAACCACGACGACACGACGAACACGAAGAAGGCGCGAAGCAAGGCACAGAGGCAGATAAGGAAACCAGGACGGGCAGGAAGCCAGGAACGGAGCCAGGGTGGGGGACTCGGAGCCGGTTCACAGGGCAGGTCAACCATCTCCCTGATCAGCAAGGGCCTTGGCTTCCTCAATTCTCGAGTTTCGGAACGGGACCCAGATCGACAGATCGACGGCCACGTCGCCACACTGAATTGCGAAGTTCTTGAACACGGGCATCCATCGGTCCCGCCCCTGGACCGCGATTCTCGCCCATGGCACAACAGCAAGCCTGGGCGTGTCCTCAAAATCGATGAGCTTCCAGCCGAGCGGTTGGTACTGAAACACGAGGCCCTCACCGCTCACGTACAGCCGAAGGCCAAAGGGTCCTGGAATCGCCAAGCCAAGCTTTCGAGCGATGATCATCGACTTCATGCGACACTGCGATGCATCGGTCGGCAGTCGTGACGTGGGGTAGGTGTCGAAAATTCTTCCGAGGCCCTTGTCGCGGGACTCGCCGCGCACGCGGTGTGCCAAAGCAAAGGATACCGCCGTCACCGCAATTCCGGCAGCAAGTGCCCCAACCAGGATGATCCACTCATTTGCCGCCACTGTTCAACCCGTGCAACTCCCCCCTCTCCTTCGTGCCCTTCGCGTCCCCGTGCCCTCCCTCAATGCGTCAACGCATACACCAGCGCGTTCGCATTGATCGCCCGCGCATTGCGGATCTCCGACCCATCGCAGCACCGGCAGGCCGTGCCCATGTTCCGCCCATCGTTGAGCCCCTGTGGCGAGAACAGCATCGCCAGCCGCCCGTCACGCTCCAGCCCGAACAGCTCGCCCGACGCATCGCCCTCCATCACCCGCACGTGCTCGACCGCGTAGAGCGTGCTGAACACCGCGTGCTCCATCGCCAGCGCCGCAAGCTCGGGCGCCTGCTCGTCCTCGTCGCGCTCGAACAGCCCGTCCACCGCCTCGCGCAGGCTATCGCTCCACGCCGCGTCGCCGCACCGCGCCGAGGCCAGCACGAACCCGCCGCCTTCGATGAACCGCCCCAGCAGCTCGCGCTGCTCGTCGCTGAGCTGCCACGCCCCCTGCCCCGAAAGCACCACGAACGGATGATCGAACAGCGCCTCGTCGTCGAGGCCCACCTCCACGAGCTCGCGCTTTACCGGAATCTCCGTCTGCCGCGCCACGTCCGCCAGAAACGCCGGCGAAAAGCACCCCTGCGCCGACTCCTCCACCTCATCGCCCACCCACACGATCCCCACTGCAACCTCCCCGACCTCCTCCTGCTGCGCGTCGACAACACCCACACGCACCAACCCAAGCGCCAACACCAGCACCGCACTGAACCGCATGACATCAAGCATCATCACTCTCCAACTGCGAAAAGCCGGATCAGTCGGGGTGCCACGGCTTGTCCCGAAAGGGCAAGCCGTG
>SKPT01000509.1 GCA_007119405.1 Phycisphaeraceae bacterium | reverse complement strand
TCGTCGTGGGAGCTGAGCGTCAGCGCCTCGGGGAACACCTCGAGGAACTGGTAAGCCATGCCGCGCGTGCTCGTGCTGCGGCGGGCCTGCACACGCCAGGGCAGACGCTGCGTGAGCGTGTTCAGGAGCCGCTCGGCGTCGGCGGCATTGTGTTCAGCGTAGTTGCCGGGTCGGAAGTGCGGTTGGAAGTAGCACGTGGCGTGCGGCCGCAGCAGGATCTGCACCTGTTCGCCCGCCTCCTTCAGGCGGTGCCAGAACGCCTTCATCAACGCCACTTCGTGATAGGGCGGCTGCTCGTTCCAATGCGCCGGCAGATAGACGTACTGCGAGCCGGTGACGTTGAGCGGGAAGTTGGTGTGACCCATGGCCACGCCGTCCACTGAGAAGAGCGGAAAGACATAGAAGATCGTCTGCCGCAGACTCTCGCGGGCGACCGGATCATCCGTCAGAAGAAAACGGATCATGCCTTCGGCCGCCCAGGAGGCGCCGACTTCGTACGAGTCCTCCCGGGCCACGATCAGAATGGACCGCTTCTCCGCGTCCGGCACGTCTGGGTCGGTCAATCTGAAATATGTCAGTGGCAACTCCCGGAAACGCGAATGGCCGATGTTGTCGATCACCACCCTCGGCTCGCCTTCGAGTTCCCGAACGAGCTCGTCCAATGTGGTGTTGGACCAGGGCGCGGCGTACGCGATTAAGGCCTCGTCCTCGCGGAAGACGTGCGAGAACCGCTGGACGTATCGGCCGGACTCGGCCCCGGGCGTCTCCGGAGCCCACTGCACGTCCTTGACGATCTCGTAGCCCCGGCCGTCGTAGCTGACCATCGCCGTATCGTTGCCCTTCACGCGGAGCACGAGCGGCAGGTCGTCACGCTCGCGCCAGGTGAACACGAAATTCACCTCGCGGTGCTTGACGTTGCTGATCCGGAAGGAGAACCATCGGTTGCGATTGCTGTTGAGCGGACCGATCTCGACGGTGTCGTCCGCGATGCCGTAGTCCACCAGCCGGCCGTTCTCGAAGTCACTGTCGATCACGATTTCGGCTCCATCTGCCGCCAGGCCGACGGACGCGGACGCATCGAGCATGATCACGGCCGCCAAGGCCAGGACAACGCGATGCCGCCCATGTATGAACTGAGGCTTTATGGTTCGGCTCCACATCAAATGTCAACGTCAATCCCCATCCACCGCCAGGCCCGACTGCGGCTGAACGCTTTCGGTCAGCGGGCGATCAACTTCGCCCATCCGAATACGTCCACCGGGCGCGTCCGTCGGCCGAAATCGGATCTCCACCACGCGCCCACCCTGCTCAAACCGCGCGCCGAGGTGCCCCTCCTCCTCGATCGCCTCGACCTCTCCCAGCGAGGTCAGCGACTCATCGCCCACGCGCAGCACATGCAGGAACAGGTCACGCCGCCGCAACTGGCCCGGCGTTGCCTCGATCCGATACTCGCCCCAGAGCTCGTGGAAATCATGCGACGTCTCCGGCTCCCAGTTGCGTCCCGCAGACCAGAACTCGCGCCCCGGCCCGCCCACCAGTTCCAGCCGTGCGTCTGCCGGAAAAACCGTACGCCCCATCAGCACCCCTTCGTGCTGTTCGGTGCGGAAGGTGCGGCCGTCATCGAGCAGCTCCGGCTTCCGCGCCGTCTGCAGCAGCCAGGCCTTGTTGAAATCCGCCTGCCGGGCTTGCACGCGATCGAAAATCACGAACGTGTCCGGGTAGATGAACACGAACTGTCGCACGACCTCGCCTGCCTTGTCAGGGTGATAGGCCCGTGTCATGTCTGTCGCGACGTAGGCGTACGCGTCGTTCGTTTCAAAGGCGATCTGCTCGCCGCCGTAGCGATACTGCCCGCCGTCCAGGGTTCGCGCGGGTCCGCCCCACACCGATGCCGGCTCGTCGGCGTCGGCCGGGGCGTGGATGAGGATGGTGTTATGCGCCACCGAGCGGTAGAAGTATTCGGTCAGGTGCTCGTTGCGGCGGCGGTTGCCATACGTGCCTGCATCCAGCGCCAGGAAGCCGCGGTGATAGATGACGAAGTGGCCCTGGTCGTAATGCCGATGGCTGTTGATCTCGCCGCCGGCCACGAGCAGGGCGTGGGTGTCGTCGGGCGTCCAGCCGCTGCGCATCACGATCGCGCCCTTGGTTTCGAAGTTGCGTGCGTGCGGCCAGTGTTCGTCGGGGCCCTGGGGCGCGGGCAGCTCGGCGGCGCGGGTGACCAGCAGCGGGGCGATCGGCCACCAGTAGCTGTCGTGCTCGCGGCTGGTGAGGATGTTGTCGCGCACCCACATCGCCAGGCCGGCGCGGTCGGGGTGGGTATCGGCGAAGAAGTGGGCGACCTGGAGCATGTGCATCTCCAGGAAGCCCTCGTTGAAGTCGTTGCTCGTGTGCTGCACGTCGCCCAGACCGAAGATCTTGCCGCCGTCAACGCCGGGGATCCAGTTCCAGGCGACCCAGTTGGGCAGCAGCGAGAGGTGATCGTGGTGCTCCTCGATCGCCAGGCCGGTCGCCGCGTTGAAACTGTGCATGAAGTTGAATTCGGTCCATGGGTAAAAGCCGAAGCCATAGCTGTTCGAGACACTGGAGATCCCGCCGTCGTCGCCGGCGCTGCGGGCGCGGTACTCGAGCAGGCGGATGTGCTGCTCATAGCCGCGCTCGAGCATGTCGCGAGCATAGCCGGCGGGCACGCCCTGCTCGTCGTCCCAGAACGCCAGACCGATGTACCACGGCAGATTCACCGGACCGTAGAAGCCCGTCGAGTGGCCGCCGCGGTTGAGACGCTCGAACCGCTCACCTGACTCGACCTCGCGCCGGTGGTGGTTGATGAACGCATCGGCGAACGCGGCCCGCTCGTCCGGGCTCAGCTCGGCGTGGATCCAGTCATACGCTGCCAACAGGCAGATGCGGCTGGCTGAATACCAGTTCACCGCCCGCCCCTCATCGAGCTGACGATGATAGAAAGCCGGCGCCGCGAGAATGTAGTTGCGCGCCTTGGTCAGCGCGTCGCGGTCACCCTCCATCAGCCAGACGAACGCCGCCATTTGCGCGTACGGGCCAAACTTCGGATTCGCCCCCTGCTCGAAGCTCTCGTCCGGCTCGAGCGGAAACCGCGCCACCCGCCGGCGGAGCTGCTGGTAATACGCGGCCCCGTGCTCCAGCGTGTAGGCCCGGATCGCCGGCCACGTCTCGGCGCTCAGAAACATGCGCGGCCGCTCGGCGCGCACCCGCTCGGTCCAGTCCTCGGGCGCTGCCGCGGACGAGATCCCTGCCACGAACGACGCCACGATGACCGTCAGCACAACCAGGCAGCTTCGCATGATTTACCTCCCTTGGCCGCCGCATTATACCGGCGAAGCCTTCTGCCGGGTCGACGCTGAACAGCACGAACAAGGCGAGCATGTACACGCGGGGAAGCATGACGTTGGAGCGGGCCACACGGCTCCGGATCAAAATGTTGATCTCGCCTCGCTAGTGTTCCCCGCCACAAATGATGTTCTGTGACGGCTGGTTCTGCCGATCAACAGGTATGCGTCGAGCCACCGCCATCTCGTTGACCGAAGCCGAACGCCGCAACCTTGAGCAGCTCAGTCGCGGCCGACGCGTCGCGGTGCGCCTGGCCGAACGCGCCAAGAT
>SKPT01000515.1 GCA_007119405.1 Phycisphaeraceae bacterium | reverse complement strand
CGCCCGTCCTGAGCGACCAACGGGAGCGAAGGGCGGGATTTCTGATGCGCGCCAACGGCTGCGCACGTGCTGGTGTGCGCACAACCGCCGGCAATCCCGCCCTTCGCTCGCGGACTCGCTCAGGACGGGCGTTAACCGTGCGGACAATCCTCTTGTCTGCGGATCCCCGATCCCCGAACCCCCCCTCCCGCCCCCCTCACACCAGCAGGTGCGCCAGCAACCCCTTCTGCGCGTGCAGGCGGTTGTGCGCCTGGGCGATCACCCGGCTACGGTGGCCGTCCATGACCTCGTCGGTGATCTCCACGCCCCGGTAGGCGGGCAGACAGTGCAGCACGATCGCGTGATCGGGGGCGCCCTCCAGCAGCGAGGTGTTGAGCTGGTAGTCGGCGAACGCATCGAGGCGGCGCTGCTTCTCGTCCTCCTGGCCCATGGAGACGAAGGTGTCGGTGTAGACGGCGTCGGCGTCGACGACGGCGTCGGCGGGGTTGGTGATCTGCTTGAGCTTCACGCCCGGGTAGCGCTGGCTCATCTGCCGCATCGCGGCCGCGTCGAACTGGTAGCCTTGGGGGCTGGCGATGGTCATGTTCATGCCCAGCATGCCGGCGGCGTGCATCAGCGACCAGGCGACGTTGTTGGCGTCGCCGACGAAGGCGATCGAGCGCCCGGCGACGTCCCGGCCGAAGGCGTCCATGATGGTCATGACGTCCGCCAGGGCCTGGCAGGGGTGGGCCTTGTCGCTGAGCATGTTGATGACCGGCGCGGCGTTGGCACGGGCCATCTGCTGAAGCGCGCAGTGGTCGTAGACGCGGGCGGCGATGGCGTGGACCATGCCCGCGAGCACGCGCGTCGCGTCGGCGACGCTCTCACGCTCGCCCAAGCCGACCTCGTGCCGGCCCAGGACAATGGCATGGCCACCCAGCTCGTTCATGGCCTGCTCGAAGCTCACGCGCGTGCGCAGCGACGGCTTCTCGAAGAGCATCGCCAGCGTGCGGTTGGCGAGCAAGGGGGCGTTGGCGACGCCGCGCTGCCGCTCGTCGCGCAGGGCGAAGCCGGTGTCGAGCACGGCGATGAGCTCGTCGCGCGTCAGGTCGGGGATGTCGAGCAGGTGGTTCATGTTGATCGTCGCTAATCGATTCACCGCGAAGAAGCGAAGGGAGCGAAGCACGCGAAGAAAACGGCGAGAACAGGGCTTCCGGATGCAAGCTTTCCTGCTGCTGCCGGGCTCCGTCGGAGCAACCCGTGTCCGCCCGTTCGCACGCCCTCCCCTGCTCTTGGTTCTCTCCTGCTGCGCCTTTCTTCTCTTCTTCGCGCCCTTCGCCGCCTTCGCCCCTTCGCGGTTACGCGTTCACCGTGCCGCGGCGTCGCCGATCACAGCACGATCTCGGTGCCGATGCCTTGCTCGGTGTAGACCTCCAGCAGCAGCGAGTGGCG
This sequence comes from Phycisphaeraceae bacterium, assembly GCA_007119405.1. Next base: position 2,208 of record SKPT01000515.1, on the reverse strand, counting down.
GATGCGGCCGTCGATGATGTGCGCCTTGGTCACGCCCGCCTCCAGGGCGGTGAAGCTGGCCTCGACCTTGGGCAGCATCCCGGCGGTGATGACGCCGTCCTCGACGAGCTGCTCGATCTGCGCCTTGGTCAGGTGGCTGGCCAGGTCGTCGACGTGCTCGCTGCGCCGGATGCCGTGCGTGTCGGAGACGAGCACGAGCTTCTCGGCCTTGAGCGACGCGGCGACGTGCCCGGCCACGCTGTCGGCGTTGACATTGAGCTTGCCGCCGGCCGCGTCGCGGCTGATCGGGGCGATGACCGGGATGCAGCCGGCCTCGGCGAGCGCTTCGATGAGCTCGGCGTTGACGCCTTCGACCTCGCCGACGTAGCCGACGTCCACGCGGCGGCCGCCCTCGCCGTCAAGGAACAGCCGGCGGGCGAAGACGGCGCAGGAGCCGAGGCTGTGCAGCCCCATCGCCTTGTGCCCCAGCTCGCGGATGCGTCCGACGATGCCGGCGTTGACGTCGTTGACCAGCACGTGCTCGGCGATCGCCAGCGTGCGCTCGTCGGTGTAGCGTCGGCCCTGGACGAACTGGGCCTCGAGCCCCGCCTGCTGCATCGCGGCCGTGATCCCCTTGCCCCCGCCGTGGACCAGCACGGGCCGCATGCCCACCGCCGCCATGAAGCACAGGTCCTGGAGCAGGCTGTCGAGGGTGGTCGGCTCGTCCATGATCGAGCCGCCGACCTTCACCACGACCAGGCGGTCGCGGAAACGGCGGATGTATTGGTGGGCCTCGACCAGGGCCCCGGCTTTGGCAATGGCTTCCTGCACGGCAACGGCTCCGGTCGGCAGGGGGGAATCCCATAGCGTACCGCGCCCCGGCGGCCGTCACAAACCGTCCAGGCGCCCGCGCTCAGGACGTGTGGAGTAGTCGCCCTGTGGGGCACCCATCTCACACGCGTTCTCAGAGCTTGAGCACCCGGTCGAAGAAATCCAGCCCCATCGCCCGCTTGGCCCGGGCCAGGGTCTGCTCCGCCAGGGCGTTGGCGCGGCGGGTGCCGTCACGCAGGACGCGCAGCACCTGGTCGGGGTCGGCCTCGAGCTCGGCCCGGCGGGCGCGCATCGGCTCGAGCAGGGTGTTGATCACCTCCGCCAACCGCTGCTTGCACTCGCCGTCGCCGATCGTGCCCGCCTCGTAGCGCTGCTTCATGTCGGCGACCTCGTCGCGGTCGGGGTTGAACGCGTCGTGGTACTCCCAGAGCGGGTTGCCCGCGATCACGCCCGGGTCGTCCTTGGCCATGCGGCCGGTGAAGATGCGGGCGCACTTCTTCTTGACCGTCTTGGCGTCGTCGGAGAGGAAGATGGCGTTGCCCAGCGACTTGCTCATCTTGTTCCTGCCGTCGATCCCCGTGAGGCGCGCCACCCGGCCGACCTTCGCCTCGGGGATGGGGAAGACGCCCTTGTCGGCGTGGGCGTCGTCGTCGGCCTGGGGGTCGACGCCGCAGTAGAGGATGTTGAAGCGGCGGGCGACCTCGCGCGTCATCTCGATGTGCGGCACCTGGTCCTCGCCCACGGGCACCGAGTCGGCGCGGAAGGCGAGGATGTCGGCGATCTGGCCGACCGCGTACATGGGGAACCCGAAGCTGTACTTGTCGCCCAGCTCCTTCGTCTCGATCTCGGTCTTGAGCGTGGGGTTGCGCATGACGCGGTTGAAGGGCAGGAGCATGGCGAAGTACCACGTCAACTCGGCGATGGCGGGGACCTCGCCCTGGATGAAGATGGTGGACTTCTCCGGGTCGATGCCGGCGGCGAGGTAGTCGATGGTGATCTGGATGACGTCGTCGCGTACGGCGGCGGTCTCCTCGACGCGGGTGGTCAGGGCGTGGACGTTGGCGATGATGAAGTAGCAGTCGTAGTCGCGCTGCATCCGCACGCGGTTCTCGACGGAGCCGACCCAGTGGCCGAGGTGCAGCCGGCCTGTGGGCGTGTCGCCGGTGAGCAGGCGCGGGCGGGTCAGGCCTTCGGCAGGCGGCTCGGCAGCTCGAGGGGAGGAACTGGACATGCGGGAAGTTTAGTGAATCGGCCTGCCAAAAGCAGAGCGCGGCAACCGCAAAGTGGCGAAGGGGCGAAGGGGCGAAGGGGCGAAGGGGGCGAAGCAGAGGGAGGGTGGCCGGCGCGGCGCGTTCCGTCGGCGGTCCGGCGCGCGCGTGAGCGGGCTGTTGCGTTCTG
>SKPT01000498.1 GCA_007119405.1 Phycisphaeraceae bacterium | reverse complement strand
GCGTCTTCACCAGCCCTTAGCGGCGTATGCGCCCTGACCCGTGCTCAGCCCGGATGACGCTCCAGGTACTGCTCGGCCGCCTGCTTGACGTGCGGCCAGTCCCCCCGCTCAACCCACACACGATCCTCGTTGCACACGACACCGAAGCCCGCCGCCTGCAACTGGCCGACCAGCCGCTTGACATCGCTGCGGCTCACATCGAGGTCGGTTGCCACCATGTCGACCTGCGCCGCGTGGGCCGGTCCCGGGCTCAGCAGCGTCAGCAGTTCCATCCGCTTGTCGGCCATGGTCGGCACCTTCATGCGTTGAGCGCGGTGCCTGGGGATTGCGGCGGGCCGCTGACACCTGGGAACGATGCTGGCCACCGCCTGGGCGGGGACCAACGGTTGATGGATAGACGATTGTACGTGTGCGCGGGTCTCACCGAGGCCGGGTTGCCTGGCCGAGGCAGAAGATTTTCCTTGGAGCTTGATCGCCCCGGCCGTACAATCGCTGGAAATGCCGGAAGTGAGCAACGCCGGGTCGCGATCCCGGCATGAGGGGAGAGGGCTTACGAGCACTTCCGCTACCTCTTGGCCGACCATGTGGCCGCGCCGGCCTGCCCGGGGCCCGCGGCGCGACGTGGCCGGCCTTTTTTGTCACCTCCGCCGATGTGCGGCTCAGCACTTGGCCGGGCGCCCGCTCAACGGCGTTGCCGGCTTCGGACACGTTGAGGGCCGGGGCAGACCCGCGTAAACAACACGCCAGCGACCACCTCGCCGAACAGGGCCAACACGATGTTCCTGGCACACACCGTGCAACGCTTCCAGCAGATCTGGCGCGGCCCAGCGCTGGCCATCGTGGTCAACGGCCAGCGCCACCGCGTCGGCCGCGGCGAGCCGGCGGCGGAGGTGGTGATCCACAAGCCGGCCATCCTGCCCCGGCTCTGGCTCTCGCCGTCGCTGACGTTCGGCGACGCCTACATGCGCGGCGACATCGAGGTCCGCGGCCCGCTGATGCCCGTGCTGCACGGCTTCTACCTGACGGCGCCGGCGCTCGCCGCCCGCTGGCCGGGCCGGGCGCTGGCGTGGTGGCGTCGCGGCTGGTCCCGCGTGCCGCGCCGGCAGGCGATCGCCAACGCCGAGCACCACTACGACATCGGCAACGCGTTCTACCGGCTCTGGCTCGACGAATCCATGACCTACTCCTGTGCCTGCTTCCTGCGCGAGACGGATGACCTGGCCACGGCGCAGTGGCAGAAGCTGGAGCTGCTGTGTCGCAAGGCCCGCCTGCGGCCGGGCCAGCGCCTGCTGGACATCGGCTGCGGCTGGGGCTCGCTGCTGTTGCACGCCGCGAGGCATCATGACGTGCACGTCACGGGCGTCACACCCGCGGCCGAGCAGGCCGGCTACATCCGTGACGAGGCCCGCCGTTTGGGCCTGGGCGAGCAGGTTCGGGTGATTTGCGGCGACTGGCGTGACGTCACCGGCCGGTACGACCGGATCATCAGCGTCGGCATGTTCGAGCACGTGGGCGTGAAGCAGTACCGCGCGTTCCTGGACCGCTGGCGCGCACTGCTGGTCGAGGGCGGGCTGTCGGTGCTGCACACCATTGGGCGGATGTCGCCGCAGCCGCCGGACCCGTGGATCCGCCGCCACATCTTTCCCGGCGGGTACCTGCCGACGCTGGCGCAGCTCGCCTCGCACGCCGGCGCCGCCGGGCTGGACGTGCTCGATGTGGAGAACCTCCGCCGCCACTACTCCCTGACGCTGCGGGGCTGGTCGGAGAACTTTGATCGCGTACGAGAGCAAGTGGGCCAGTCTCACGGGCAGCGCTTTGCACGGATGTGGTGGCTGTACCTGCAAGGCGCCGAAGCGGCCTTTCGCTGGGGCGGGCTGCACCTGTGGCAGCTCGTGTTGGCCCGGGACGCCGATGCCCCCTGGCCGCTGGATCGCGAAGTCCGCCTGGCCGAGGCGACGCGCGAATTGTCGAACCGGGCGACCGACGAGCCCGCCCCGGTGGTCTGAGCACAAGTGTCAAGGCTGACCGCGAGAAGCCCTTGGGGTACCGAGCCCTTGGTGGTAAAATGGCTGTTGCGCGACTTGGCCCGGGACGAGAAGCCCCACATCCGACGCTGTATGGCAGGGCATTGATCGATATCGGGTTACGCCACCGGAGGGAGAGCCTGCACCGGGAGGTGCCCATGGCTCCTGACATTCACCTCGTGACGGTGTACCAAACCGAGTCGCTCGTCGAGGCGGCGCTGTTGAGCCGGCGGCTGCTGGACGCGGGCATCGACAACCTGATCAACGCCGGCCACCCGTCCGAGTTGGATCCCGGCCCACGACGGCAGGCGGTGCGCGTCCGCGTCGCGCTGGAGCGGATCGACGACGCGGAAGTGATCGTGGCCGAGTTCCTCAGCGAAGAGCCGGGCTGAGGAGCCGCCGCCCCCTCCCCGGTGCGGGCCCGCATGTGGCCCGGGATCAGAGTTCGATCTCCACATCGTCGCCAACGACACGCAGGTTGTAGCTCTGGACATCCTCCTGGGCAGGCAGCGCCAGGCACTTTCCGGTCGCCAGATCGAAGCACGCCCCGTGCCAGGGGCATTCGACCTCGGTGCCCTCGACCTTCCCATCGCTGAGCGAGCCCGCCTCATGCGGGCACGTGTCATCGATTGCGTACGGCCGGCCGTCGACCAGGAACAGGGCAATACGCCTGCCCCGCACCTCGATGCAGCGGCCCTCACCCTCGCGAAGCTCCGACATGCTTGCGATCGGGATGAACTCGGACATGGGATCACTCCTGTTTCCGGGGCCCGCCACTCACCCGCTGTCCAGGCCGCGCTGCTCGCGTTGCCGGGCCACCTCGATGCTGTGCCTGGCCCAGGGCTTGGCCTCAAGGCGGGGCCGGCCGATGAACTTGCCTGACGTGATGCACACGCCGTAGGTTCCCTTCTCCATCCGCTCCAGAGCCTCGTCGATCTCGCGCAGCAGCCGGCGCTCCGACTCGGCCAGGCCGCGGGCGAACTGCTGCTCGTAGCTGGCGGTGCCGGTGTCGGCCATGTGCTCGAAGGAGATGGGCTCGTCGTTGCTGCGGGCGTCGCTCTCCAGCGACTCGACGGCACCGACGATCTCGGCGCGCCTTTCCAGCAGCAGGTCGCGGAAGCGCTTGAGCTCCCGCCTGGTCAGGCCGGTCTTGACCTTGCGCAGCTCGTCGTCGCTCAACATGCGGGCAAGATCATCATCCATGGCCGCGGTCTCGCCTGGCTCCTCCACGGCGCCGCTGGACTTCTTCCCGCTGGTCTTGGCACTTTCCGGGCCAGTGCCAGCACTGCGTGGCGATTTCTTCTTGGACGTCTTCGTGGCCTTGCGGGCCATGACACAACCTCTCGTCAACAGCCAGTCAAGGCGTGAACCTGTCACCGCGTCCCGGCTCCTCTCCGCGCCCCGCCACCGCCGCCGATATCAGCCGGCCCGGAACGGATCAGTGTACCCTCGCCCCTGCACCATACATGGCACCCGCCGTTGTCCCCATGGCCATGGCCTGCAGGACGCCAACGTTCTACAGCAAGCCGATCACGCCCCGGAACCGGCTTCGCCCCCTTCACCCTCGATCGAGAGGACCGGCCCCTCCGCGGTCTCCTCGAAAGCAAGGGTCTTGT
>SKPT01000300.1 GCA_007119405.1 Phycisphaeraceae bacterium | reverse complement strand
GGTCAAGTTCGTGTTCATTCGTGTTCATTTGTGGCTACCTCTTCATGGCGACGAAAATACGCACCGGCGATGAGCTTCCCCGCGTCGAGCCCGGCGAGCGCCGGCGGGCGCAGCGCATCTATCGCAAGCTCGCCGAGACGTACCCCGACGCCCATTGCGCCCTGCACCATCGCGATGCCTGGCAGCTTCTCGTCGCGACGATCCTCTCCGCCCAGTGCACCGATGAGCGCGTGAACATCGTCACGCCCGCGCTGTTCAAGGCCTACCCCGACCCGGCCTCGCTGGCGCGCGCCAAGCAAGCCGACGTCGAGGCGCTCATCCGCACCACCGGCTTCTACCGCAACAAAGCCAGGTCGATCATCGGCGCCGCCCAGGCGATCACCGACGAGCACGATGGCAACGTGCCGGCCACCATGGACGAGTTGCTCGCTTTGCCCGGTGTCGCCCGCAAGACCGCCAACGTCGTCCTCGGCAACGCCTTCGGCAAGAACGAGGGCGTCGTCGTCGACACGCACGTCGCCCGGCTGAGCTACCGCCTGGGCTTCACCGAGCACACCGACCCCAAGCGCATCGAGCTTGATCTCATCGCCCGCTTTCCCCGCAAAAACTGGACGATGCTCGCCCACCTGCTGATCTGGCACGGCCGGGCGATCTGCAAGGCCCGCTCACCGATGTGCCCGACGTGCCCGGTGAACCGGAGTTGCCCGAAGCTGGGGGTGGAGGGGAAGTAGCCACAGCGGAGGGGAATGAGCCACAGATGCACACGGATGCACACGGATGCACACGGATCAAGGCAGGGAGAAGGATAAGGAATGCAGGAAGGGCAGGAAGGCAGGAAAGGAGCGCGGCCACGGCGGGGCGCGATCCGGCTTTTTCCTCGCTTCCTATCTTCCTGGCTTCCTTAGCTGCCTTGCCGCCTTCCTTCGTGCCCTCTTCGTGCCCTTCGCGCCTTCGTGGCTCCCTTATCCCCCCTGCCTTGATCCGTGTGCATCTGTGTGCATCTGTGGCTTATTCTTCCCCTCTGCGCCGGAGCGAGGGCTCCGGGGCCCGGGCTGACCTGGCGTTGACGGCCACACGGGGGCGGGGCGGGCTGTATGCGTGGGCGGGAACGGTCGATAGAAGATCCATGGTGGTCGGGGGCACCCTCCCCCAGCCCCTCCCGGGGGGAGGGGGGCCGGAAGGCGGTCGGGGGCATCATCCATGACCCGGCGCCTCGCGGTGCGGCAACCCCTACAATGTGGGTTACGCCCCCGGCTTCGCGCTGTTTATGCAGATCAAAAAAGGCATCCCGGTTTCCCCAGGCGTGGCGATCTACCCCGCCGTGGTGCTCAACGCCGAGGACCAGCCGATCCCGCATCGGACGGTGCCGGCTTCGCGCGTGCCGCGCGAGCTTCAGCGCTTCGAGAAGGCCCTGGAGGCGTCGCGGGCGGAGATCCAGCAGCTTCGCGACCAGACGGCCGAGGCCCTGGGCGAAGAGCTGGCCAACATCTTCCACTTCCACCTGGGCATGCTCAGTGACCGGCACCTGATCGAGCAGGTGCGCGCCAGCATCAACACCGACCACGTCACCGCCGAATTCGCCGTCTACCAGGTCATGCGCCGCCTGGCGCAGACGTTTGTCCAGCAGGATCGCAAGTATCTGCGCGAGCGGGTCAGCGACGTGTGGGACCTGGAGCGGCGGATTCTCAAGCACCTGGTGGGCTACGCGCACAGCGAGCTTCAGCAGCTCGACAGCCCGGCGGTGATTCTCGCCCACGACCTGACGCCCAGCCAGACGGCGTCGCTGGACAAGACCAAGATCAAGGCCCTGGCGACCGACGCGGGCGGGCGGACGAGCCATACGGCGATTCTGGCGCACGCCCTGGGCATCCCGGCGATCGTGGGCCTGGAGAACGTGACGCAGCTCGTGGCCACGGGCGAGCAGGTGATCATCGACGGCAACCGCGGGCTGGTGGTGATCGACCCCGACGCCGCCAAGCTCATGGAGTATCGCCAGGAGCTGAGGCGGATGGCGGACTTCGCCGACACGCTCGGCGAGCTGCGCGAGCTGCCGGCCGTGACGCGCGACGACGTTGAGGTCACGCTGCTGGCGAACATCGAGTTTCCCAGCGAGATTCCGCAGGCCTTGCACAACGGGGCGACGGGCATCGGGCTGTATCGCACGGAGTTTCTCTTCCTGTCCAGCGACAACCAGCCCAGCGAGGATGAGCAGCTCGAGTCCTACATGGAGGCGGTCAACCACCTGGACGGTCGGCCGCTGACGATCCGGACGCTGGACCTGGGGGCGGACAAGATCACGCACAACGTGACGTTCGCCGGGGGCGAGACGCACGAGCGCAACCCGTTCCTGGGCTGCCGGTCGATTCGCCTGTGCCTGCAGAATCTGCCGATGTTCAAGACGCAGTTGCGGGCGATTCTGCGGGCCAGCGGGCATGGGCCGGTGAAGATCATGTTCCCGCTGATCTCCAACATCATGGAGCTGAGGCAGGCGAAGATGATCCTGCACGACGTGATGGAGGACCTGGACGAGCAGGGCGTCGCCTTCGACCGCAACGTGCCGGTGGGGATGATGGTGGAGGTGCCGTCGGCGGCGTTGCAGGCGTGGACGTTCGCGCGGGAGGTGGACTTTTTCTCGATCGGGACCAACGACCTGATCCAGTACACGGTGGCGGTGGACCGGGGCAACGAGCGGATCGCGAGCCTGTACAGCGGGGCGCACCCGGCGGTGATCCAGTTGATCAAGGAGGTCGTCCGGGCCGGGGCACGTGCTAAGATAGACGTAAGCCTGTGCGGGGAAATGGCGGGCGAGCCGGAGTTCACGATGCTGCTGCTGGGCCTGGGGCTGAGATGCTTGTCCATCACGCCGCCGGCGATCCCCGAGATCAAGCAGATCGTGCGGTCGGTGACGGTGGAGAAATGCCAGGAGGTCGCCAGGCGGGCGGGGGGGTTTGACTCGGACCGCGAGGTGATGAACTACCTTCGCGATGAGGTTGGAAAGATATTGCCCGAGGTTTTCGATGGACGGTCCATCGGGTACTGACCCCGGGCGGGAGAAACAAAGGCCGGCCACGTTCCGCTCGCCGCAGACCCGCGGCTGGAGCGGGGCGGCGCCGGCCGACAACAAGGATGCTCCGGGACCGCGCAGCGGCTGACGGCGTCGACCTTCCCCTCTCACACGTCGACGCATCGAACGCCCGCGGGCAAACCGGAACTGCACACACCGTGCCCAAGACCGAGATGATCGTTAATTACGTGCCCGGCCAGGAGTGCCGCATCGCCATCGTGCGCGATGACCGCCTGGAGGAGTTCTACCAGGAACGCGCCAGCGCCGAGTCACATGTCGGAAACATCTACAAGGGCCGCGTCGTCAACGTCGAGCCCTCCATCCAGGCCGCGTTCATCGACTTCGGCCTGGAACGCAACGGCTTCCTGCACATCTCCGACGTGCATCCGCGCTATTTTCCCGGCGAGGACGAGGAGACCACCGAACGGGTGGGCAAGAAGACCCCCCGTCGCGACCGTCCGCCCATCCAGCAGTGCCTGCGCCGCGGCCAGCAGGTGCTCGTGCAGGTGCTCAAGGAAGGCATCGGCACCAAGGGCCCGACGCTGACCACCTACCTCTCCATCCCCGGCCGCTTCCTCG
>SKPT01000165.1 GCA_007119405.1 Phycisphaeraceae bacterium | reverse complement strand
CCGGACTCGCTCAGGACGGGCGTTAACAACCCCGCCCCCGGAACCCCGATCCTCGAACATCAAAGCCTCCCCCGCCTGCGGGCCGATAACTGCAATATCCCCCGGCGCCCCCGTTGCGCCCCGAGGAGGCTCTCGCCGCGATGGCCCAGGATCGGCCCACGGATCGCCTGCCCCCCTGGTCCCAGGTCTGGCACCTGCCGGTGCTGATCCTGGGCGTGGGCGTGTTCCTGGTCGGGCTCTGGCTGGCGGCGCCGCGAACCGAGCCGTTCGACCACACGCAACACCTGGACGAGACGGCCACGGCCCTGACGGCGAGCAACCTCGACGAGGCCGAGCGGATCCTGGACCACATCGAGCCCCACCTGGCCACGGCCGCGGAGCATGAGCTGGCCCGGTACTGGCAGCATCGGGCGGATCTGCTGTTCCAGCGTCGCCAGCGCCAGTACGCCCGCCCCGCCGACACGCCGGCCTGGCGGCAGATCAACCAGCAGATCGTGCGGTACTACCACCGCGCCGAGGAGGCGGGTCGCGAGCTGGACCCCCGCTCGCTGCGCCGCCTGGCCGAGACGCTGGTGCACCTGGGGCGCGACGAGCAGGCCCTGGACCTGCTCGACCGCCTGGCCGACGCCCCGGCGCGGCACCGGTACCGCCTGGTGCGGCGGCTGATCGAGCAGCATGCCGAGACGGCTCCGGCGGATCGGCTGGATCTGCTGGCGTCGCTGATCGAGCGATTCCGCCACGAGATCCGCGCCGAGACCGACGCCGAGCGCCGCCGCGAGCAGGAGATCTGGATCACCGACCTGCGCGCGGGGCTGCTGCTGGACGTCGGTCAGCCGCGGCGGGTCGTCGACGAGCTGCCGCGCTGGATTCAGCGGTTGGGCAACACCGACGACCTGGCCCCGCTGCGCGTGCGCCTGGCGCACGCGTACGAGCAGCTCGGCGAGGCGGACGAGGCGGGCTACTACTACCGCCTGGCGCGGTCGCAGATCGGCGAGACGCACGAGCTCAACGCCCCGATCCACGTCGGGCTCGGCCGCCTGGCCCTGGCCGAGCCGGAGCCGGATCTCGAGCAGGCGTTGGCGTACTTCACGGCCGTGACGCGCCACTTCCCGTCGCACGCGGTCTACATCGACGCGCTGATCGGCAAGGCCGACTGCCAGGGGCGCCTGGACGAGCAGGACAGCGCCCGCGAGAACTTCGCCCTGGCGGTGGAGCTTCTGCGTGAGCGGACGGCGGCGTGGGACCCGCGCCGCGCCGAGCTCGAAGCGACGGTCGGCGCGCACATCGAGCGGCTGCGCGAAAGCGAGCGTCACGAGCGCGCCCTGGCGCTGCTGCGGGTGCTCGAGCCGCTGCACGAGGGCGAGCTGCCGGCGGAGCTGCTGCTGCAGTTCGCCCGCACGCACGAGCAGGTCGGCCACGCCCATCATGGCCACGCCGACGACCCGCGGGCCAGCGCCCAGGCCCGGCGACTGGCCAACCGTCAGGCCGCCGAGCACTTCTCCCAGGCCGCACGCTACTACCACCAGCACGCGCGGACCGTCACGATCACCGACGACCTGTCGCACGGCTCGAGCCTGTGGAGTGCGGCGGAGAATTACGACCGCGCCGAGCGCTGGAACGAGGCCATCGCCGTCTACACCGAGTTCATCCAGACGCGCGAGAACGATCCGTTGCGGCTTCGGGCGTTCAACCGGCTGGGCCGGGCGTATCTGTCCAGCGGGCAGTATGCCTCGGCGGTGGAGCTGTTCACGCGGCTGCTGGAGGATCACCCGCGGGCGCCGGAGGCGTACGACAGCCTGGTGCCGCTGGCGCGGGCGTACATGGCGCTGGATCGCGAGGACGCGGCGGAGCGGACGCTGCGCTCGATCGTGGACGACCACGAGGCGCTCACGCCCGAGTCGGAGCAGTACGAGCAGGCGCTGATCGAACTGGGCAAGCTGTATTATCGCCAGGCCGAGCACGACGGCCGGCGCTACGCCCAGGCGATCGAGCGGTTGAACGAGGCGGTGGACCGCTACGGGCAGACGGATCGGGGCCCGGAGCTGCGCTACCTGCTGGCCGACGCGTATCGCCGGTCGGTGCCGGCGCTGGACGCGGAGATCGAGCAGCAGCGCGCGCGCAGTCGGCGTGCCGAGCTTGAAGCCGAGCGCGATCGTCGGCTGCAACTGGCGCAGCAGTTCTTCAACCAGGTGGTGAACCTGCTCGAGGCCCGCGCCGAGGAGCTTGAGCTGAGCGAGATGGAGCAGCTCTACCTGCGCAACGCCTACTTCTACCAGGCCGACGCCGCGTTTGACCGCGGGCGTTACGAGCTGGCGATCGACCTGTACCACGACGCGGCGCTGCGCTGGCGCGACCACCCGGCGTCGCTGGTGGCGCTGGTGCAGATTTTCAATGCCCATTGCGAGCTGGGCCAGTTCCAGCAGGCCCGCGCCGCCAACGAGCGGGCGCGGACGCAGCTCGAGCGCATTCCGGACGAGGCGTTCGAGGATCCGACGCTGCCGATGAGCCGACGCCATTGGGAGAGCTGGCTGCGTTGGACGAGCGAGCTCGACGGGGTGGATGGGTAACGCGACGGGCGGCGTGCGATCGCCGCGGTGGCGCCGCGTCGCCCAGAGGGCGGCCGCCAGAGCGTCTTCAGTCCAATCGTAGCGGGTGCCACTGACAAGGCCGTCCTCGGCCTTGTCAGTGGCCGTTGGCGTGACGGGTCCATGACGCCGATCCGCACTGACAAGCTCCGCGGACGCCGCTTGTCAGTGGCACCCTGCCCGCTACGAATCGATTGAAGGCGATCTGACGGGAGCGTGGCGACACGGGGCATCCTCCGCTAAGATCTGGTGATTTTCCCTTGTGAGATCATCATGCAACGCCTGCTCCCCGCTCTCGCCGTGGTCCTCGCCCTGGCGTCGTCGGCGCCTGGACACGAGCTCTGGATTGACGTGGCCGACGCGCCGCATGCCGACGGGCTTGACCTTCAACTGAACTGGGGCCACTTCGACGACCAGCTCGAGCCCGTGGACACCGAGCGGCACACGCTGTGGGCGCGCTTTCCGGATGAGCGTGTCGAGCGGCTGAACCTGCTCAGCCAGGCGGCGTCGGCCGGGGCGCGGGTGATGTTGCGTGGCGAGGGCGAGTATCTGTTCTTCGCCGAGCGCGACCCGGGCACCTACACGCCCGCCGACGGCGTCACGACGTTGAGCGTGCAGAGCGCCAAGGCGGTGCACCAGCATGGTGAAGGCCGGGGGGTGGCGGACGCGGCCGCGGGGTTGGCGATGGAGATCGTGCCGACGACGGATCTGCGCGATTTCGAGGCCGGCACGCTGCGCGGGCGCGTGCTGCTGGATGACGGGCACGGAGGCGGCGCGGCTGTGCAAGCCTACGGCCCGGGGGGACGGCACCTGCGCGACACGGCGGACGACCAGGGCTATCTCGCCCTGTCGCTGGATGTGCCGGGCATCTGGCTGGTGCTGGCCAACGTCAGCCGCGACGAGGCGGGCGAGGTTGATGGGCAGGCGTACGAGCGGGTGAGCTACACGACGACGTTGTGGGTGGACACGCGCGGCGAGTCGGGGGCCGATGCGGATGCCGCGGCGGGCGAAGGCGTGGCGGGGGGCGAGGGCGTGACGGGGGGTTGGGCGTCGGTGGCGCTGGCGGTG
>SKPT01000384.1 GCA_007119405.1 Phycisphaeraceae bacterium | reverse complement strand
TCGACGCGGTGCAGGGCGGCGCCGAGCTCAAGGGCATCATGTGCGAGAAGCCCCTCGGCCGCACCGTCGCCGAGGCCCGGCGCCTCGTGGAGCTGGCCCGGCCGCTCGGTCTGCCCACCGCCTACCTGGAGAACCAGCTTCACATGAAGGCGATCAAGGCCGCCCGCGCCCAGCTCGCCCCCGTGGCCGAGACGATGGGCCCGCCCGTGCTGGCGCGCAGCAGCGAGGAGCACGCCGGGCCGCATCACGGCTGGTTCTGGGACCCGACGCGCCAGGGCGGCGGGGCGCTGTCCGACCTGGCCTGCCACAGCATCGCCATCGGCTGGTACGTGCTCACCCCGCCCGACCGCGACCCGGCCTTCCTCGAGCCCGTCAGCGTCAGCGCCGAGACCTCGCTGCTGAAATGGGGCCAGCCACGCTACCGCGCCGAGCTGCTCGAGCGCATGGGCGTGGACTACGCCGCGACGCCGGCCGAGGACTATTGCAGCGGCATCGTCACCTTCCGCAACCCCGAGTCGGGGCAGATCGTCAAGGCCCAGTTCAGCAACTCCTGGATGTACGACAAGCAGGGCCTGCGCCTGACGATGGACGGGCTGGGCCCGGGCTACGCCTTTGAGGTCAACTCCCTGCGCTCGCCCCTGGAGGTGTTCGTCGCCGACGACGCCGCCACCGCCGTCGCCGACGCCGAGACGGCGCTGGAGAAATCCACGGCATCGCGCGGCCTGCTGGCGGTGGCGCCCAACGAGGCGGACCTGTACGGCTACAACGACGAGCTCGACGAGGCCGCCCACGCCCTGGCCGCCGGCCGCGACGCCATGCTCAACTGGGACTACGGCCTGGCCGTGACGCGCCTGTGCCAGGCGGCCTACCTCTCCGCCGAACGCCGCGCCGTCGTCGACCTGACCGACCCCGCCACCGACGAAACCCTGGCCAGCTACCAGTCGCTCATCGCCCAGGGCCGTGGCACCGAGATCCTGATGCGATAAGCGGAACACCCCGTCATGGCCACCATCACCATCATCGGCGCCGCCTCGACCACCTTCGGGCCCAAGGTCCTGTGCGACCTGGTCAACCACCCCCAGCTCGCCGGCTCAACCGTGCGCCTCGTGGACACCAACGAGCAGCGCCTGGCGATCTATCATCGCCTGGCCCAGCGCGTGCTCGAGCACGTCGCCCACGACTACACGCTCGAGGCCACCACCGACCGGTGCGCCGCCCTGCCCGGCAGCGATCACGTGCTCATCGCCGTGGACGTGCGCCACTACGACCTCTGGCAGCAGGACTTCGCCATCCCCGTCAAGCACGGCATCCGCCAGGTCACCGGCGAGCTGGGCGGCCCCGGCGGGCTGTTCCACAGCCTGCGCCAGATCCCGCTGCACCTGGACATCGCCCGCGACGTCGCCCGACTCGCCCCCCAGGCGATGGTCATGGTCATGTCCAACCCGCTCAACCGCATCTGCCTGGCGATGCATCGCCACGTGCCGGGCCTCGGCCAGGTCGTGGGCCTGTGCCACGGCGTGGAGATCACCCACCAGTTCGTCTTCAGCAAGGTTCTGGGTGTTGACGCCGAGGACATCGAGTCCACCGCCGCGGGCACCAACCACTTCACCTGGGTGCTGGACCTGCGCCGCAAGTCGACGGGCGAGGATCTCTACCCGGCCGTGCGCGAAAAGATCAACCAGCTCGACGCCAACCGCGAATGCTTGGCCCGCAAGCTCTTCGAGACCTACGGCCACTACCCGGCCTGCGGCGACGGGCACACGGGCGAGTACCTGCCCTACGCCCACGAGTTCGTCGGGCTCGAAGGCCCGCCGTTCGACCGCGCCCACCAGGCCGAGCACGACCGCTGGCGCCGCCTCGACGAGCTGTCGCGCACCGGCGACCGCGACGCCCTGGCCGAGTTCCTGCGCCCGCGAAGCTGGGTCGACACGCTGGCGTTTCCGATCATGGCCGCCATCGCCTCGCACCAGCTCCACCGCATGCCGGCCGTCAACGTCGTCAACCGCGGGGCGATCGACAACCTGCCCGCCGACGTGTTCATCGAGGCCCCGGGCGTCGTCGATGCCTCGGGCCTGCGCGCGATCCACATCGGGCCCCTGCCGCGCCAGCTCGCGCCCTTTAACCGGCGCGACATCGACCAGACCGAGCTGATCGTCGACGCCGCGATCACCGGCGAGCGCCGCCGCGTGCTCCAGGCGATGCTGCTCGATCCCGTGGTCGACAGCATCGCCGCCGCGGAGCGCATCGTCGACGAGATGCTCACCACGCAGGCGCCTTACCTGCCGCAGTTCCAGGGCGCGCGAGAGCGAACCGTGGCCCCGGCGACCGAGGTTGGAGCACGCAATGCTTGACCTTGATCATCGCTGTCGGGGTGCCACTGACAAGGCCGTCTTCGGCGTTGTCAGTGCTGCCCGCGATTCGCATTGACAAGCTCCGCGGACTCCGCTTGTCAGTGGCACCCACATCAGGAACATTTCCTGCACAAAGATCAACAGGCAAGGGAGAACGATTTGGACCTGCTCATCGCATCAAAGACCGACAACGCCACGCGTTTGCACCACTACGCGCTCGACGGCGCCACCGGGCGTATCCATGAGGCCGGCGACGCGCTCGACGTCGCCGGCGCCCTCTACTTCATTCTCGGCGCCGCCGGCCGCCGGCTCTACTGCTCGTACAACGTTGACGGGCACGGTGAGGTCGCGGCCTACCGTCTCGACCCCACCGCCGGCGCGCCGGCGCACCTGGCCAGCCTGCCCACCGATGGCGCCGAGCCCTGCTACCTCGCCCTGGCCGGCGACGAGCGGCTGCTGCTGGTGAGCAACTACGCCGGGCCGGCGAAGCGTGGCAGCGTCGTGGCGATCGCGCTCGATGACGACGGCGCACCGGTGCACATCACCGACCGCCACGAGCACGCCGGCCACGGCGTCCACCCGCGTCGCCAGGGCGAGTCGCACCCGCACAGCATCCGTCCCGACCCGGCCGGCCGCTTCGCCTGCGTGCCCGACCTGGGCATCGACCGCGTGGTGATCTACCGTCTCGACGCCGCCGCCGGCCGACTGCACCCGGCCGGGCAGGCCGACGCCCCCGCCGGCGGCGGACCGCGCCACCTCGCCTTCCACCCCACCCGGCCGTGGGCCTACGTCGTCATGGAGCTCAGCGGGCAGGTCGTGGCCTACCGCCGCGACGAGGCCGCGGGCGCCCTGGAGCGCATCGACGAGAGCCCGACGCTGCCCGACGACTTCACCGGCGACAACACCGCCGCCGAGCTGCTCATCTCACCCGACGGGCGGTACCTTTTCAGCTCCAACCGCGGCCACGACAGCATCGCCGTGCACCGCGTCGACGAAGGCACCGGCCGGCTGCGGCGGTGCGGCCACTGCCCCACGGGTGGGGGCAACCCGCGCCACTTCGAGATCAGCGACGACGGCCGCTGGCTCATCGTCAGCAACACCGCCGACGACAACGTCACCGTCCTGCGCCACGACCAGGGCAAGCTCGAACAGGTCCACCAGATCCCCCTGCCCCGCGCCGGCTGCCTCAAACGCCTGCCCCAATAACCCGGCTCGCCGCTTCGCGAAACCCCACGACACCGCGACAGCGGACCGATTACCCCCCTACTCAAAGCCCTGAAGCTTCGCCTTGCCCTGCAATTCATCAAGCCGTTG
>SKPT01000308.1 GCA_007119405.1 Phycisphaeraceae bacterium | reverse complement strand
CGCCGTCGATCAGCGCCTGAGCCTCGAGGTAGGTCAGCCGCTTGCGCGAGCGGATCACGCTGCGGGCGAAGCGGTAGTCGACGACCTTGGCGTCGGCGTCGTAGCGGATGAAGCAGCTCTTGGCGAAGCGGTTCACGCCCTCCTGGAGCGAGCAGACGCCGTTGCTCAAGAGCTCCGGCAGCATCGGGATGACGCGCTGCGGCAGGTAGGTGCTGTTGCCCCGGTCATAGGCCTCCGCGTCGAGCGCGTTGCCCGGCTGGACGAA
The DNA here is from genome assembly GCA_007119405.1 of Phycisphaeraceae bacterium. The sequence goes on along the minus strand of SKPT01000308.1, from coordinate 3,406 downwards.
GTGGGCGACGTCGGCGATGTGCACGCCCAGCTCCCACGTCCCGTCGTCGAGCTTGCGGATGGAGATGGCGTCGTCGTAGTCGCGGGCGTCCGGCGGGTCGATCGTGCTGATGAGCAGCTCGGTCAGGTCCTCGCGGTCCTCGGGGATGTGGTCCTCGTTGAAGGTGCGCGCCGCGGCGCGGGCGTGGTCCATCACCGTCTCGTCGAAGCGCTCCTTCAGGCCGTAGGCCCGCATGACGGCGTGGGTCTCGACGTCGGGCTCGCCGGCCTCGCCGAGAACCTCGGTGATGACGCCCTCGGCCATCTGGCCCTGGGTGGGGTATTCGAGCAGCTCGATGACGACCTTGTCGCCGACGTGGGCGTTCTTGGCGTGGGGGTCGCGGATGATGACGGGGTCGTGGAGGATGCGGCCGTCGACCTCGACGAGGTGCTGCTGGCCGCGTTTGATGAGCGTGCCGACGTAGTGCCGCTCGGCGCGTTGGATGATCTCGACGATCTTGCCGGTGTAGGGGCTCTTGCCGGTGGCGCGTCCGCGGCGGGGCTGGTGCAGGACGCGGGCGCGGACGCGGTCGCCGGTCATGGCGTCGAGCGTGGCGTTGGGGGGGACGAACAGGTCGCCGTGCTGGGTCAGCTCATCGGGGATGAGGAACCCGAAGCCGCGCTCGTGGCGGCGGAAGATGCCGAGCATCTCGTTGCCGGGCGGCGGCAGGACGAGGGTGGCGGCGCTGCCGAGGACGACCTGGCCCTCGTCGATGAGCTGCTGGACGGCCTGCTCGAAGGTCGCCCGCTGGGCCTTGGGGATGGACAGTTCCTCGGCCAACTGCCTGGCGGTGCGCGGCTGGTAGCGTTGGTCGGCGATGTGCTCGAGGATGCGACGGGAGTAGCGTTCAGGCATGAAGGTGCCGGTTCCGGAGGGGGGGGCGGGGCCCGCCACGGGCCCGATTTCAGCCGCTATGCTACACGCATTGCCGCGATCTGACAGCCCGCGGCCGGTCTTCATCGCAAGGATCCGCCCATGCCCAGCACCGACGAGATCATCGCCAAGGCCCAGGAGCTGGGCAAGCAGCTCGCCGAGCACCAGGCCGTCAAACGACTGGCCGAGGCCCTGAAGAAGCTCGAGAGCGATACCCAGGCCCAGCGGGCGCTGACCGACTACCAGCGGCACATCCAGACGCTGGCGGGCAAGGAGGCGGCCGGCCAGCCGATCGAAGTGGCGGAGAAGCGCCAGCTCGAGGAGCTTCAGAAGGCGGTGGTGACGAACCTGGTGCTGCGCGACTTCCAGATGGCGCAGATGGACTACGTCGACCTGATGCGGCGCATTGACGAGGCGATGGTGGCCCAGACGCCGCTGGCCGACACCGCCGTAGCCCCGCAGGGCGGGGACAGTGGTCGTGGTGCGGGCCCCGGGCCCGCCGGCGTGAACCCCGACATCATGGGCGGACTGTAAGAACGGGTGTGCCACGGGTGCCGAACAAGGATCCCGGGGTGCACCTCAGATTTGCAGCAGACGCACGTTACGGTGGGTTGGGTGGCACGGGCGGCTTGCCCGCCAGTGCCCAGGCGCACCGCAGCCCACCCACCGTGCAGACGACGCGTGCCGCGTGATCGAACCACCCACGCCGTACGCGACGCCGAGGCACTGGCGGACAAGCCGCCAGTGGCACCCCGTTTTCGGACGGAGCCTAAATCGCCAGCGCCGCCTCGTCGAGGTTGTAGGGCGGCTGCTGCAACAGGTTGCGCCAGCGCTGGGCGGCGGTGCGCACGGCGTCCCAGTCGCCGGCCTCGACGGCCGACGTCACGGCCCCCGGGGCGCCGCCGGCCCCGCCCAGCTCGCGATGCAGCGTGCGCAGGATGTGGTCGGCCAGCTCGATGCACTGGGCGTACTGCTGCTGCACCGGCTCGTCGAACTCCTCGTCGGCGTCGGCCAGCGTCGCGGCAAGCAGGTCCATGTAGCGCACCGCGGCCCGCGAGAGCTGCACACTGGCCGCGGCGGGCGCGTCGTCGGCCTCGATCAGCCGGCGGTAGAGCTGCTGCATCGCCGCGTGCTCGGGCTGGACGGATTGCCCGGGCTGCTCGGCGTGTCGGGCCGCGCGGGCGTTCAGCGCCTCGAGCAGCGGCTCGCCGGCGTGCTGAAGCGGCAGCGTCGCCATCGCCACCAGCAGTTGCTCGAGCACCGCCGGGGCGCCCTCGGCATCGATGCGCTCGCGCAAGCGCTCGGCCAGCGCCTCCTGCCGGGCGGCGCCGAGCTGCCCGGAGGCCGCCTGCTCACGCAGCGCCCGCGCCGCCCAGTAGCGCACGGCGGCGCTCTCGTCGGCGAGGATGGCATCGAGGCGGGGCTCGGCGAGGTCGACGCGGATCCGCGCCGCCAGGATCGCGCCGTTCAGCCGCACCAGGAAGCTGTCGCTGGCCAGCGCGGCGTCGACGTGCTCGGCCAGGCTCTGGCGGTAGTGCTGGCGGAAGGTGGACGTCGCCGCTTCGACGTCCCAGGGCGCCACCAGCATCTGCCGCGCGGTGGCGAGCTGCGCCGGCTGGCCCTCGAGGATCTGCCCGGCGTGGCGGGCGACGTAGGTGTCGATCATGTTGCGCTGTTGGCCCGTCAGGGATTCGGCGGTGATGATCTCCATCGCCAACGCCTCGTCGTCCTGACCCAGCGACGACGCGCTCAGCCATGGCCCGAGCACAATGGCGAGCAGCGCCAGGAGCCCGGACAAACGTCGGCTTGGGGTCATCGGCTCGCTCTCCGAGGTGTTCAACTGCGGCCCACGCCAGCACTAAGCCGCCATCCTCGCGACCGTATCACCACCTGCGCACAGTGTCAAACGCTCACCGCCGGGGCCGACCGCCGGCCCGCCGCCCGTCCCGCTGCGGCGAGGACTGTAGCATCCCTCGGCCGGCTGGTCCATGGGCCGGCCCCCGCCGTCCCCCCGCGGGTGCACCTCAGATTTGTAGCGGACGAGCGACGCGGTAAGGTGGGTGGCACTGGCGGCTTGTCCGGCAGTGCCTCGGCGGCCCGTACGGCATGGGTGGTTCGATCACGCAACGCCCACGCCGTTTGCACGGTAGATGGGCTGCGGTGCGCCTGGGCACTGGCGGGCAAGCCGCCAGTGGCACCCGGAACACCGAACGCCGCACCCGCTACTCTTATGAGGTGCATCCCCCCGCCGTCGCGGCGGTGCGTGCCCTATCATGTTTCCTCCCCGGCCGCTGACACGGAACCCCGCACCCCGAGCCCCCAGCCGCCATGCATCATCGCATCATCCCCGGCACCGACCTGTCCGTGAGCCTGCTGGCGTTCGGCAACTTCACCTTCGGCACCAACTGGTGGGGTGACTTTTCCGACGACGAGGCGGTGCGCCTCCAGAACCTCGCCGTGGACCAGGGCGTCAGCTTCTTCGACACGGCCCCGG
>SKPT01000054.1 GCA_007119405.1 Phycisphaeraceae bacterium | reverse complement strand
GGTGACGCGTTACCGCGCAGCCGGCCTGCTGCAAGCGCCGCTCGATAAAATCGGCCGCCTGCGTCAAAACACGGTGTCGACCGAGGTGGCGCGGTCCGAGTGTTCCCGCAAGGTACGTTACATCTGCCCTTATTTGTGCTTCGGTAGCGCCCATGTATGTCAGGTTCAATGGCGAGGGTCATCATACCATCACCGTTCACCCCGTCTACGACCCGTGCGGCTGACCTCTGTGCGCGTACCGCTGCGATCACCAAAGCCGTTCTGCGGGGCAGGGCGATCAGACTCGACAATGGCGACGCCGGCCCCACCAGCACCCAACCCTGACTCTTGATCGGTTCAGACGTCACCGACAGATCGAGCCGGAAACGCCGGTGACATCCATGTCGGTGAAAACACATCTTCATCGACACCGCCAGCGGACACCATGTCCGACGAGTGCGACGCCCATGACGGTGCTACAGCATTTTCAACGACATGCGTGACACGTGCCCTGCATCCAGGTCAGGCCAGGTGCAGCCTCTTCGTCGGCACAACGCCGCTCACCGTTGGCCACGCCCGCACCGTAACCGCCCCACGCGACGGCGTTGGGCATCGACAACCCGGCGCCCCGCCAGCTCACGCGGCCGCCCGGTCGGGGTCATGACCGATGGCCGCCAGCGAGAATTCCTCCTCGACCTCGACCTCCGCCACCTGCCCTTGGAGCGGGTTGGTCGAACCACGAGCCAGCGACCAGCGCAGCCGCTGTGGATCCGTCAGGACGTGCGGCACGCGATCCAGCATCCGCGTGATCTCCAGTTCCGCGTCGCCCACCCAGCCGGCCTCAAGCGACATCCAGAGGTCATCGCCACGGCAGGTGAACAACACGTGCCAGATCTCATGATCGACGCCGCTCTGGTCGGCGAAAAGCGTGATCGTCAGCCCGTTGCGCATAATGCCCCGGTCCTTCCTCCAGGCCAGGAGGACTGGTGTCGTATCGCGTGCCCAATGTCGTAGACGGCGGGGAACGCCACCGCCCGAAGCCGGCCTGCCCGGGCGACGCGTCGACGAACCCACGTGCGACCGCCGCCACCGGCCTGCCGCATCTTCCGCCCTGATTGCTACGTGGATGCAGAAACACCCGTTCGCCCGGTTCCGGCGCGGGCACCGCTCCCGCGTGGGCCAGCAGGCCCTTGATCATGCGGTACTCGGCTGGCCGAAAGGGTCCACCTGTCCATCCTGAGCCATCTCAGCCTCCGCCAGCGGCATCGGCAGCAAAGCGGGACCCGGCGGGTGACGCGCGTGGGATCCGTCAGCCCCACAGGTTGGCCGCGGCGACACCGCTTGCGGCCAGCAGCAGGCCGAGGCCGCCGAAACCGAAGAAACCAACGAAGCCGGCCAGAACGCCGGCGACGGCGAGCGTCGCGAGCGACGTGGAAGCGACAACGACCACGGCAGAAACGGCGATAGGCATGAACTGATTTTACCCAGGCGGGACGGCATATGAAAGCGAGCTGTCGCAGAACGCGCTTGCAGGCGCTGTTGGCGAGAGTCTCACACGTGTGAAGTACCACGACCGATGCTCCGCCGTGCACATGCTCCTCGCGACAACATCGTCCTGATCCCGCGACTGATCACATGCCGCAGCGAGCAGAGCTCAAAACAATCATCCCGCACAACAGCGCATTCAAGGTCGCTTGATCATGCGAAACAACCGGCGGTACCATGGACGTTAGCAGGAGACACGTCATGCCCACACCTACCGAAGACCTTCAGCGAGATGCGCAGCAGGGTGACCCGGAGGCCCAGTTCGAGCTTGCCCACCGTTATGAAAGCGGTGATGGCGTAGGCGCCGACCACGCCGCGGCCGCGACGTGGTATCGCCGGGCCGCCGAGGCCGGGCACGCCGGGCCGCGTTCCTGCTCGGCGGGTTGTTCGAGCAGGGCCGCGGCGTGGCGCCGGACGAGGCCGAGGCGCTGCACTGGTATCGCCGCGCCGCGGAGGCGGGCGAGGCGGATGCCCAGTTCATGCTCGGGAGCATGGCGATGGGCCATGACGACACGGAGGCGTTCCGCTGGTTTCGCCAGGCGGCCGAGCAGGGCGACTCGCAGGCCCAGCTCCAGGTGGGTCACATGTACGCGACCGGTCAGGGCGTGGAGCAGGACCAGCGGCAGGCAATCCAGTGGTGGCGTCGCGCCGCCGAGGCGGGCGAGGCGTGGGCCGCGAGCTTTCTGGGTGGGGCCTATCTCGCCGGTGAGGGTGTCAGCGAGGACAGGACCGAGGCCGCCAAGTGGCTGACGCAGGCGGCGGAGGCGGACATCGTGGAGGCCCAGTTGATGCTGGGCATGCTCCACACCGTCGGCTTGTCGCCGGACGAGAGGACCGCCACGAAATGGTTCCGTCGCGCGGCGGAGCAGGGCAACGCCGAGGCGCAGTACCAACTGGGCGTCAGCTACAGCCAAGGCAGGGGCATGAAGCCGAACGAGCAGAAGGCTGCGCGCTGGTTCGAGGCGGCCGCCGAGCAGGGCCACACCGACGCCCAGCATCGTCTCGCCTGCATTCGCTCTCATGGGGACCCCGCGAACCGGGATATCGCCGAGGCCGTGCGCTGGTATCGCCGCGCCGCTGAGCAGGGCCACGTGCACGCCCAAGCCAGGTTGGCGGGGTATTGCGCCCTGGGCGATGGGACGACGCAGGACCGCGTCGAAGCCTACAAGTGGGCGAAGCTCGCCGCCGCGGAGGAGCCGTCCATGGCGGAGGTCTGCAGCCAGTTCGCCGGCTGGATGACGCCCGAGCAGGTCGAGCGGGCCGAGGAGCTGGCGCGACACTGGCAGCCTCGCCGCGAGTAGTTGTTTGGCCCCACCACCGGTTAAGTGATGTTCAAGTGATGACACCAATGTCGCCGAAAGTACGCTTTCCAAACGATGATGCGACGGACATGATGTCCGCCGGATTCAATCCGCGTGGCGGCCAAAACGCGCTTTAAACGACATCGCTGTCAGGCTTATCCCTTCCACCCCACATCACGATGAACCACGACACCCGCAGACAACACCCGCAACCGGCTCAAGCCCAATGCCCCGGCGACGCACAGGACGACCGCCCCCGCTGCCTCGCCTGCGGCGGCCCCGGCGTCGAGAAGAAGCAGAAGTGGTTCTGCCAGTACTGCGGCCGGCTGATCGTGACATGCTGCGACTGAGCGCCCGGACGGCGGTACCGCACAAGCACGCCCGGCTCCGGGACGAAGCCGTACCGAGACAGACAGGGGCCGGCGCACACGCGGCCAAACACCCGCCATATTCCCGCACCCGTTGCGCCGCTCGCTCCCACCTTGCTTCACCATCAGCCGGTGCCGTCCAGGAATCCCACCGCCGGCGCAAAACACCCTTGACCCACCGGCCGCCACCGGCGCACACTGGTATGGGGAGGCGCCCGCGACAACGGCCCCGTCATCATGGCACGACGCCCCACCGGCTTCACCCTCATCGAGTTGCTCGTGGCGATCGGCATCATCGCCGCGCTCATGGCCGTGCTGCTGCCGGCGCTCGCCGCGGCACGCACCGCCGCCCGGCGCACGCAGTCCGCCAGCCAGGTGCGCACCATCCACCAGGCGATGGTCCTGCACGCCCAGGGCAACAACCAGTGGTACCCGGGCTTCGACGGCCGCCGCTTCGTCGAGGCCGGCTCGACCTGGATCCAGTCGG
>SKPT01000477.1 GCA_007119405.1 Phycisphaeraceae bacterium | reverse complement strand
GAGCGGCGGGCGTGGCGGGGGCGGGGGCCCGGGGCGTCCGGCAGCGGTCGGGGGGTTGTGTTCCTGGCCATGGCAGCACCTCGAAAAAAGGGGGCTGTGGCCCGCGCCCGGCGGGCGCGGGAGGGCGCGGCAGGGGGGCTACGGCCGCGGCACGGCGATGATCTGCTCGAACCATTGGCCGGGCTCGTCTACGCTGGCCTGCTCGCCGTCCTCGTCGATGTACTGCACCGTGCCGCGCACGTCGCCACGCGGGTCCTGCAACCGGTAGCGGATGCGGATCATGTGCGGCCACATCGAGGGCTCGTCCGAGTCGCTCGCGCCGACGTCGTCGTGACGCCAGACGAACACGGCGGTGTCGTCGTTGATCTTCCAGTAGTACCACTCGTTCTCGTCATCCACAGGCGTCTGGGCGCCGGGAGCCAGCGGCTGACGATCCGGATCAAACGGCAGCTCGGACGCGGCCTCATCGACGCCCCAGACATGCGGGCGGGTCAAGTCGCCACCGTTGTCGTGGCGGTTGTCAAAATGCGAATACCAGATGACGTTGCCGTTGTCGTCGCGGTCGATCCGGCGGGGCTGGTCCTCGCGGTAGTCGCCCGCGAACTCGACGATGAAGTCGCTGACGTGCCCGGACAGCACCGGGTGCATCTGCGCGATCTGCCAGGACGCGAACTCGTCAAGGTCGGGTATCTGGTTGACAAAAACGCGAAAGTGGCTGGGCGGGACGGCCGTGGCACGGGCCAGCGCAAGGTAGTGACCGCCGTTATCCTCGCCGTCCTCGATGTCCCCGATGAGTTGCTCGCGCGTCGTGTCGGCAACGTCGGTCAGGCTGCGGATAAGCTGACGGTAATGAGGGCCGGCAGGAAGATTCGAGTTTTCGACCTCATGGCTAAAGTCGTACCAGCGGGCGCCGGCTTCCCGGGGCGAATGGATGATGTCAGGATCAACGTCCAGGTCGAAGGCACCCGTTCCATCCTGCGTCAGCAGCAGCGCGTGACGCGCCAACACCCAGTCGTTCGGCCACTCGTTGCGCGTGCCGCGCTGACCCAGCCGCGGCTCATCCTCCGGGTTCGCAGCCTGCACCGCGTGGCCCAGCCAGACGCGGGCGAAGCGGGCCTCGATGTCCGAGCCGAGCGTGTAAGGCGATTTGGGCGTCAGCGAGCGGAACGGCGGGTGGCGCGTCTGGTCCGGCTCGCCGGCGATGAAGATGATCTGGTCGGCGCGGTAGCCCCGCGCCTTTTTCTCCTCCGGCCCGTCCGCTTCCGCCTCCAGGTTTGGGATGCGCTCGATCTCGGCGCTGCGGCGTGAGCGGATATGCAGGGGTCCGACGATGTTCTCGTTTTCGTCGCGCTCGTGCTCGATCCGCCGGTTGACGATGACGAGGTAGCCGGCGGGCTTGCTCTCGCTCTGGCTCGGGCCGAGCATCAGGTCGGCGTCGCGTTTGATCTGCGTGCTGATGGCCTCGGCCTGGGTGAGGATCTGCGAGGTCTGCACGCCGACGTTCACGGCCCGTGTCGTCTCGCGGAAGAGCTGCTGGACGAGCACCATGAGCATCACGGTGATGCCGATGGCCACCATCAGCTCCATGAGCGTGTAGCCGCGGGACTGCGTTGGGCGGGGGGGTCGGTTCATGGGCTGCTCATCGCCTGTCCAGCTCGACGGTGAAGATCGCGTGCACGGGGCTGTGGCGGTTGGTGGCCCTGCCAGCCGCATCCATCGCGCGCGGGGCGATCCAGATCGCGTCCGGCTCGCGGTCGGCGTCGAAGTCCTCGTTGATCGGCTCGGCGCGGGCGATGTGCGTGTCGACCAGCACCTTGTCGTAATCGTCCTTGTAGGGGAACGCCACCACGCGGTAGACCTGCCCGAAGCTGTCGACGATCCGGTCGCGCGGCTGGATGTGCAGTTCGCGGTCCGGCGAGTCGTTATCAGGCCTGAGGTCGCCGTCAAGCACGAACACGCGCCGCCGCTCGTCGTCGTCTCGCTCCACGGGCCCGGTGCCGTGCAGCGGAATCCGGGCCAGCTTGGGCAGGGCGGCCCCATGGATGATCGGGTAATCCGGCAGGTCGTCGTCCAGCCAACTAATCGCCCCGGACAGCGGCGGGTAGGCGTCATGGTGCGCCGGGTGCTGCCGTCGCAGGACGAGCACGACGATCTGCCAGCCGTGGGAGCTGTATTGACCGTCGTTGTCCGGCCCCCAGCGGTGGCGCAGCAGCGGGACCCAGACGAACGGCCGCTGATGCGCCAGCACGTCGCTGGGGTAGGCCGACGCCGGCCCGGTGCGCATCGCCAGCGGGAAGTAGCCCACATCGCCCTCTGGCCAGGGGAGGCGATACGACATCGGGCGCAGGTCGAAGCCGCGGCGGTCGTTGTTGTTGGGGCCGTAGTCCTCCGGGCTGTACTCAATGTTGCCGGGAATGTTGCCGTCGCCCGGCCACTGGTAGTTGGTGCGCAGTGGATCCTGCTCCGGGGTCAAGGGCTCCGGGGCGGCGGCCTTGATGGTGGCGCGGATGTTGGTTTCGAGGTTGCGGGTCTGCACCTCGTGGGCGGTCTCGCGTTGCAGGTAGGCGCCGGTGGGGAAGATCGCCGCCACGGCCACGAAGCCCAGGGCCAGCAGCCCGATGGCGATCAGCGTCTCCATGAGGCTGAAGCCGGGCGCCGCGTTGGCGCGGCGGGTCGGGTTGACGCGAGGTGGGCGGGTCATTGTGTGTGGGACCTTTCTGCCAGGGCCGTGCCCGTCAGCGGGCTGAAGTAGATCACCCGCGCGTTGGGCGCGCTGTCGACCTCCGGGTCGAACCCCAGCATCCATCGCCGGATGTCCTCCTGTGAGCCGTCCCAGCCGCCGGCCCAGCCGTTGCGGAAGTCGCGGGCGTCGAACAGCACCACGCCGGTGACCACGGGGATGGAGTGGAACGGCAGTGAGTACCGGCCGTCAGTGTCGTATACGTCGAAGTTGTCATTGACACGCGGGTCGTAGTCGTCGGGGTGCGGGTAGTCTGCATGGCCCGGCGCAAGGACGCCGCGATTGCCATCCATTGCGCGGATCGCCCGCTCGTATGCCGGCGGGGGATCCTCATTCGGCCCGCTCTGCGGCCGCACGTACACGCTGTAGTAGACGAACGCGTTGGGGTCGATGTCGGCAGGCGGTGTCGCCGTCCCGTCATCGAACGCTCGCACCGGCGAGACCTGCTGGCCATGCTCGTCAAAGCGCAGGGCGAACGGCGGCGGGACGATCCATACCGCATCCGGGTGATCGCCATAGCGCACGATCCCCGCCACGCCGACGTTGCGCGGGAAGGTCAGGTAGTCCAGCGCCGCGATGTCCTTGAACCCGTAGCGGACCGGCTCGTTCTCGGGGTCGTAAGGGTCCTGGAGGTAGCCGACGTCCCAGTGCCGATCGTAATACGCCAGCGGGTCGCTGGTCAGCAGGCGCATCTCGCCGGCGGGGGTGAAGAGCACGGCGGTGCCGCGGTAACGGCTCTGGAAAGGCACCTGCCCCCAGTCGCCGGCCGAGTCGGTCAGCTCGCGAGGGGCCTGGCGGTGGGCCAGCGTCCGCGCCGCGGCGACGGCGCTTTTGACGGCCGTGACGCCCGCGTCGCCGACGCTGACCCGGCGGAGCTGGTTCAGCACCGGCGTCGCCACGGCGGCGAGCACCACGATGAGGCTGATGACCACCAGCAGCTCCGTCAACGTC
>SKPT01000258.1 GCA_007119405.1 Phycisphaeraceae bacterium | reverse complement strand
TTGTTGGCGTGAGGGGGGCGCGTAGGCACGTAGGCACGAAGGCACGAAGCAGAGGGGAATGGCGCTGAGGCACGAAGCAGAGGGATGGGTGGCGTGTTAGGCTGTGGTGAGTGTGGTGGGGATTGAGCGAGGCTTGCGATGACTGATCCGCTTGGGTTGATCAATCAGGGGGGTGTGGGCGGGCCTGGTGGCGTGGGTCAGCCGGGTCGGCCGGCGGCGCCGCAGGGGCCCGGGGCGCCCGATTCGCCGGGGTTCAAGGATGTGCTGATGAAGCACATCGACGAGGTGAATCGGCTACAGGCGGACGCGGAGATGGCGATCGAGGACCTGGTCTCAGGCAAGCGTGACGACATGGATGCCGTCATGATGGCCAAGCAGAAGGCGGACGTGGCGTTTCAGATGCTGCTGCAGGTGCGCAACAAGATGATGGACGCATATGAGGAGGTGAAGCAGATCAGGGTGTAGGGAGCTGTTAGCTGTTAGCTGTTAGCCATTAGCTTTTGGTGGGGGCAACGGCTGGGCGTTTCATGGCTAATGGCTAAGGGCTAGCAGCTAAAAGCTCACTCGGCATGGAGGCCGCGCGGTGGAGTTTCTGAATCGCTACTGGGCGCAGATACGCGTTTATCTCGAGGGCCTGAGCAAGGCGGAGCGATGGCTGGTGGTGTCGCTGCTGGCGGTGATGCTGCTGGCGGGCTCGTGGCTGGTGTTCTGGGCGGGCCAGCCGAACTGGGCGCCGATCAGCGGCTTCGCGGACGGGCGCGGCGAGGACATCGAGCTGCGCCTGGCGAGCTACGGCATCGACATCCGCCGCGAGGGCGGGCAGATCTACGTGCCCGTGGCCAAGCGCGACCAGGCCATCAGCGTGCTCGTGCAGGACGACCTGCTCAGCGCCGACACCGCCGCCGCGTTCGACGAACTCATCGAGCGGCAGAGCCCGTGGCAGACGGACCGGCAGAGCGAGCGGGCGTACCTGCTGGCCAAGCAGCGCGTGCTCGGGCAGATCATCGCCAAGATGCGCGGCGTGCAGCGCGCGGAAGTGCTCATCTCCATGCCGCAGGACAAGGGGTTCGGCCGCACGCACGTCAGGCCCAGCGCTTCGGTGACGCTGTGGCATCGCGGCGGGCGGCGCGTCGATGACGCGATGGTCGAGTCGGTGGCCCACCTCGTGGCGGGAGCGGTGGCGGAGATGGGGCCGCAGGACGTGTCGGTGACCGACGGCAACCACGGGCGCACGCGGACCGTCGCCGACTCCGACGACGTGCTGCCGACCGAGACGCTGGAGCTGGTCCAGCACCTCGAGGCGTATCACCGGGACAAGATCCTCGGCGTGCTGGGGTACATCCACAACGTGATCGTGGCGGTGAACGTGCGGGTGGACCCGACACGGCGGACGATCGAGGAGGCGTTCGACTACGAGGCGAACGAGCCGTTGGAGCGCGAGGAGCTGGAGACGATCACCCGGCAGGACGTGCGTCGCGGCGGCGAGCCGGGGCCTCAGTCGAACGTCGGACTGGACATCGCCGGCGGGGGCGCCGAGACGATGCGCGAGGAGATCGAGCGGCAGACGACCTCGTTCCGAGACAAGCCGCTGATCCTGCGCAGCCACCGGACGCGCGCGGGCCACCAGGTCGAGCAGATCAACGTGACGATCAACGTGCCGCGCGGGTACTTCGTGGAGCTGTTCAAGGCGGGCAACCCGGATGCCGATGCGCCTACGGACGACGACCTGGCGCCGCTGATGGAGGCGCACCTGGATCGCATCCGGGCGCAGGTCGAGCCGTTGATCCAGGCCGAGGTCGATGGCCAGGTGCAGGCGCACATGATCCCGGACGATTCGCTGCGGCCGATGACGGCCGGCGGCGCGGAGGTGGGCATGGGTGTGATGCTGGTCACGGAGTACGCCGCGCCGCTGGGTGTGGGATTGCTGGCGCTGGTGAGCCTGGCGCTGATGATGCTGATGGTGCGCAAGGCGACGCAGAAGCCCGAGCTGCCGAGCGTCGAGGAACTGGCGGGCTATCCCAGATCCAGCGACGACGAGGAGCTGGTCGACGAGGGCGACACGCCGCTGGCCGGCGTGGAGCTGGACGAGCGCGACCTCGCGTCGCGCCGCGTGGCGGAGCAGATCAGCGACATGGTCAAGTCCAGCCCCGACGAGGCGGGGCAGTTGCTGACGCGATGGATGCGCCGGGGGGAGTAGGATGGACGCGGATGGAAGCGCTATGCGTTCTCGCGAAGCCGCAAGCGGCCCTGTTACCCCTGACCCCTGACCCGTGATCCCCAGCCCATGGTCGAAACGGAACGGCACCGAGAAGAGCTTGACGAGATGCCCGGCCCGCGCAAGGCGGCGATCCTGCTGCTGGCGCTGGACGAGGAGGCGTCGTCGAAGATGCTCGGCGAGCTCGACGGCGAGCTGGTGGAGGAGGTGACGCGCGAGATCGCGTCGTTGCGCAACGTGCCGCAATCCCTGCGCGACGCGGTGCTGCAGGAGTTCTACGACTTGGCGGTGGCGCAGTCGTGGGCGCGCGAAGGCGGGCTGGAGTACGCCCGGGCGCTGCTGACCAAGAGCCTGGACCCGAAGGAGGCGGAGCGCATCCTTCAGCAGATCAGCCAGCAGGTGCGGCGGGCGCCCTTCGCGTTCCTGCAAAAGGCCGAGTCCAGCAACCTGCTGACGTTCATCCAGGACGAGCATCCGCAGACGATCGCCCTGATCGTCAGTCACCTGTCCCATCACAAGGCCTCGGAGATCCTCGCCGGCCTGCCCACGCCCAAGCAACTGGAGGTCGTGAAGCGCGTGGCGAACATGGAGCAGACCAACCCCGAGGTGGTCAACGAAGTGGAGAAGGGGCTCGAGACCCGGCTGGCGTCGATGCTCAACCAGTCGTTCGAGAAGATCGGCGGCGTGAACACCGTCGCGGAAATGCTCAACCTCGTCGACCGCACCACGGAAAAGAGCATCATGGAAGGCCTCGAGGCCGAGGACCCGGACCTGGTGGAGGAGATCCGCCGGCTGATGTTCGTGTTCGAGGACATCATGCTGGTCAACGACAAGGGCATCCAGTCCGTGCTCAAGGAGGTGGACAACGACGAGCTGGCGCTGGCGCTGAAGACGGCGAGCCAGGAGCTCAAGGACAAGATCTTCGGCAACATGAGCGAGCGGGCGGCCCGGCTGATCGCCGAGGACATGGAGTACATGGGCCCGGTGCGCGTCAGCGACGTCGAGGCGGCGCAGCAGCGCATCGTCGACATCGTCCGCCGGCTCGAGGACGCCGGCGAGATCATCATCAGCGGCCGCGGCGGAGAACGCGACGTGGTGGTGTAGGGGGGGCGTTAGCTGTTAGCCGTTAGCCGTTAGCTTTTAGCTTTTGGGAGGTGAATATGGGTGATCGGGCGCGTGATTTTCGGAAGTTGCAGGTCTGGGCGCGAGCGCATGCGTTGACGTTGGAGATTTATCGGTTGACACGGAGCTTCCCAAGAGCGAAGCAATACGGTTTGACCAGCCAGATGCGTCGGGCGGCGGCGTCGGTGCCGGCGAATATTGCCGAGGGCTGTGGACGCGGTGGCAAGGCGGAATTGGCGCGGTTTCTGCGCATCGCCCAGGGCTCCATCAGTGAGCTGAGCTACTTCATTCAACTCGCCACAGACCTGCAAATGTTGACATCCCAATCGACAGCCGCTCTGCACCAGGGAAGCAACGAGGTCGCCCGAATGCTCGCCAGCTACCGAACCCGCCTGGATCCCCCTACCAGCTAATAGCTAAAGGCTAAAGGCTAACAGCTAACAGCCAAGGTCTCCCCATGCCTCTATTGAAATCCCCCGACGCCGAGCGCGTCACCAACTCGGCGATCGTGCTGGACCTTGGCGACCTCGCGGCCGAGGCCAGGCGGCTGCGGCAGCGCGCCGAGGCGGAGGCTCAGCGCATTGTCGACGAGGCGAAGCAGCGGGCGGAGCAGCTTCAGGCCGGCGCCGAGGCGCGCGGGCTCGAACAGGGACTGGCCGAGGGGCGCGAGAAGGGCCACGCCGAGGGACTGGAGCAGGGCAAGGCCGAGGCGCTCGAGCAGTGGCGCAAGAAGCTGGCGACGTTGCACAAGCAGTGGGGCGAAGCGGCGCAGCAGTGGCAGGGACGATTCGACGAGCTCGATCGCGCCGCACGCCAGGCGGTGCTCCACTTCGCGCTGAAGCTGGCGGAGAAGATCGTTCACCGCCGGCTGGAGGTTGACCCGACGCTCGTGGCGAACCAGGTCGAGGCGGCGCTGAAGCAGGTGCTCGGCGTGTCGCGGGTGACCGTGTGTGTGCACCCGGAGGATCGGCCGCTGCTCGAAGAGGCGATGCCGGAGCTGGCGGCGACGATCGGGCAGTTCGATCGGGTCGAGGTCGTCGATGATCCGACCGTGACGCGCGGCGGATGCGTGCTCCGCTACGGGCAGGGCCGGCTCGATGCGACCGTCGAGACGCAGATGGCGCGCATCGTCGAGGCGTTGATCGGCGGCCCGGGCCCGGCGGACGGCGCCGACCAGGGCGACGAGACGTGAACGCTGTTCCGGCGTGAGGCATTGCGGTGCGCCGCGCACAAGCGCATGGTTTCGCGAAGCCGCAAGCGGCCCGACCCGCCACGGCCACCGCCTGTCCCTGGCTGGCACGCCATTCGCTGGAGGAACCTGTCGATGGCCGTTCTCGATGCGCCAAGCCGATTGCTCGATACGATCACCGCGCCGGAATTGCGCGGCAGCGTCGCGGAAGTGCGCGGCCTTGCGCTGCGTGTCGCGGACCTGCCGGCCCCGGTCGGGGCACAAGTACGCATCGAGGTGGGCAACGGAGCGCAGCGCGTTGCGGCAGTGGCCGGGGTGGCGGGGGTGGCGGGCGAGGTGGTGGCGATCGAACATGACCGAACCATCGTCATGCCGCTGGGCCCGACCACGGGCGTGCGCGCCGGCGATCAGGTGGTGCTCGTGCGTCAGCATCAATCAGCGGGCGTGGGCCCGAGCCTGCTCGGGCGCGTGCTCAACGGCCTGGGCGAGCCGATCGACGGGCGCGGGCCGTTGCATGACACGGTGATGCAGCCGCTGAACCCGGCGCCGGTCGATCCGCTGGATCGGCCGGTGATCGATCAGCCGCTGGCCACCGGCGTGCGGGCGATCGACGCGATCACGCCGATCGGGCGCGGGCAGCGGCTGGGCGTGTTCGCGGCGCCCGGGGTGGGCAAGAGCACGCTGCTGGGCTCGATCGCGCGGCACACGGCCGCGGACGTGTCGGTGATCGCGCTGATCGGCGAGCGCGGACGCGAGGTGCGCGACTTCCTCGAGATGACGCTGGACGCCGACGGCCTGGCGCGCAGCGTGGTGGTGTGCGCCACCGGCGATGAGCCGGCGCTGATGCGGATCCGCGCCGCCCAGTTGGCGTGCGCGGTGGCGGAGCATTTCCGCGACGCGGGCAACGACGTGCTGCTGGTGATGGACTCGGTGACGCGCTTCTGCCACGCTCAGCGGCAGGTGGGGCTGGCGGCCGGTGAGCCGCCGGCGACGCGCGGCTACCCGCCCAGCGTCTTCTCGTCCCTGCCCGAGCTGCTGGAGCGCAGCGGCCGCACCAGCCGGGGCTCGATCACCGGGCTGTACTCGATCCTCGTCGAAGCCGACGACATGAATGAGCCGATCTCCGACGCCTGCCGCGGGATCCTCGACGGCCACGTGCTGCTGTCGCGGTCGCTGGCGGAAAAGGGGCATTACCCGGCGATCGACGTGCTGGCGTCGATCAGCCGCGTCGCCGAGCAGATCATCGACGCCGAGCACAAGGCCGCCCGGCAGCAGGTGCTGCGCCTGGTCAGCGCGTACGCGCAAGTGGAGGAGCTGCTGAACATCGGCGCGTACGCGCACGGGTCCAATCCGGAATATGACCTGGCGATCGCCTGCCGCGAGCCGATCGATCAACTGTTGCAGCAGGGCGTCGGGGAAGGCGCTGCGTCGAGCGACTTCGCCCGCACCCGGGCTCAGCTCCTGGCCGTGGCGCAGCAGATCGAGCAGCAGCGGCAGCAGTTGCAGCGCCGGCAGCGCGGTGGTGGTGGTCGTGTCGCGGGGCCGGGGGGATGAACCACAGAGGCACAGAGAATACGGAAAAAGCCAGAGATAGATGCGTGGTGTGAATGGTTCGCAAGGGAAACCGCATGTGTAGCACGGGTGTCACCGAACATTTTGAACTTACTCGGGAGCGGCACCCCGATCCCGGGAAGGTCGCGGCGTTGGGTGTCACACAGGATCCCGAAGGGTCCTGTGTGCTGCGGTGATCGAGGGGGGTTCGCACACAGCAGCCTTCGGCGTGCTGTGTGGCACCCGGATGCAAGTTCTTCAACTTCTTCTCTGTGTCCTTTGCGCCTCTGTGGTTAACAACGTCTGACGACCATGGCCAAGTTCAGGTTCAAATACGAGGCGGTGCTTGCCCAGCGACAGCGGGCGGAGGACGCTGCGCGGCGGGAGCTGGCGCAGTGGCTGCACCGCGATCGGGCGCTGCGCGACCGCCTGGCGTCGATCCAGGCCGACCTCCGCGGCTCCAAGCGACAGCTCGGCGACGCCCTGGTGGGGAAGGTGGACCTGGAACGTGTCGCCGGCTTTGCGCGCTACAGCAACCACACGACACTGCACGCGCAGCAGCTCGTCGGCCAACTGGCGGCGCTTCAGCGCGACGTCGAAGCGGCGCGGCAGCGGCTGGTCGAGGCGTCGCGGCAGCGCAAGGCGATGCAGATGCTGCGCGATCGCCACCACGCCGCCTGGCTGGCCGAGCAGCAGCGGCGCGAGCAGCGCGAGCTGGACGAGCTGGCGACGCAGCGCTACGCCCGGCGTGAAGCGGAGGCGATGCGATGATGCGAGCCGCGGCCACGGCGATCCTGATCCTGCTGCTGCTGCACGTGCTCGCCGGCGCGGGCTTCGTGGGGTGGCTGGCGGCGACGGATCGGCTCAGCCGGGAGCGCGTGCAGCGCGTCATCGAGATGTTCTCGATGACGCTGGCCGAGGAGGACGAGGCCCGCGCCGAGGCGGAGCGCATCGCGGCCCAGCAACAGGCCGAGGCCCAGCAGCAGGCGTACCTTGAGAGCGTGTCCCAGGGGCCTCGCACGTTGACCCAGCGCCTTGACGTGGTCCAGCGCACGGACGAGCTGAGCCAGCATCGCCTGGAGCGCGTGCAGCGCGAGACGGCCGACCTGCGCCGACAGATCGAGCGGGCCCAGGACCTGCTCGACGCCCAGCGGGCGCAGCTCGAGGCGGACCGGCAGGCGTTCCAGGAGGCGGTCGAGCGCGAGCGTCAGATGCGCGAGGACGCCGACTTCCTCCAGGCGGTGGACATGTACGAGCGCCTGCGCCCGGCGCAAGCCAAGCAGATGTTTCAGCAGCTCATGCAGGAGGGCGAGACGCGGCAGGTGGTGGATTACCTGGCGACCATGCAGCCGCGGCTGGCCGGGCGCGTGCTCCAGCAGTTCCAGGACGATGAGCAGGAGATCGGCCAGGCGACGGAGCTGATCGAGCGATTGCGTCAGCGCGGCATCGAGCCGCTGGAGGCGCTCGCGGGCGACGGCGAGGACAACGGAACATGATCGAGCTCATGCCCCAACTCGAGGCGCCCCCGCCCCCGTCGCCGTCGCGCTCCGCGCCGCAGCGCCGTGAGCCGGCGCAGGACTTTCGCCAGAGCCTGCAGCACCACAACCGCGGCGAGCCGTCGGCGCCCGCCGCGGCGCAACGACGCGAGCAGGCAACGAGCGAGCACGAGCTCGAGCCCGGCGACGCGCTGGACAAGGGCGAGGACGTCGAGGCCGGGGCGCCGCAGCGAGACGCGGACGCCGAGGCGGGGAATGTCGAGTCGGCTGACAAGCTCGTCCAGGGCCGGGTCAGCGGCGAAGCAATCGTTGCCATTGATGAGGAGCTGCCCAAGCGGCCGCCGGGGCCGCAGGTGTCCGAGGCGTTGGCGAAGCTGCTGGAGCGGGGCGAGCTGCGCGGCGGGGCCGTTGACCGCGAGACGCCGGACATGAAGCCGGGCCAGCCTGTCCACGTGATGCGGCCTGACGAGGCGTGGCCGCTTGCGCCCACGGCCGCGGGCGAAACATCGGACAAGGCGGCCGACGCGGACAAGGCGATCGACAAGCTCGCATCGCGGCTGGCGGGGCCGATGCCCGCGCCGGCGGCGGTGCCCAGCCAGGCGACGGTCGAGCCGGGCGGCCAGGCGAGCACCGCGCTCGCGAACCTGCTCGCCTCCGGCACCGCGGACGGGGCGCCGACGCAGAGCAACCAGGGCCAGACGCAGGGCCAGGCCCAGTCGTTCACGCTCAGCCCGCCGCCGGCGACGCCCGAGGCGGAGAACCTCAACGCCGCGCGCCTGGCGCGCGGGCTGCAAGCGGCGATTCAGCACAACGGCGGCGCGGTGACGCTGCGCCTGACCCCGCCGGAGCTGGGCACGGTGCGCATCGAGCTGACGGTCACCGGCTCGCGCGTCGCGGCCCAACTGCACACGCAGAACGATGCGGCGCGGAACATGCTCCAGCAGCAGCTCGCGCAGTTGCGTCACGGCCTCGAGGCGCAGGGCTTGCAGGTCGAACGCCTCGGCGTGCAGTCGCAGGCCGGCTCCAACCAGGCCCAGGCGCAGTCGGAGCAGTCGCCGCACGACGGCCGCAGCCGCGGCGAGCACCACGGACAATCGTCGCATCGACGCGAGCAGCCCAACCAGGGCGACCGCCACGCGGAGGGTGGCGATCGCTTCGACGAGCTGCTCGATGAGCAGGCTTGACACACACCTCGCCCGCGCGGCGAGACGGATGGAGACCACACCATGACCGCATTCATGAGCAGCGCAGCAGCCGGGGCGCAGAACCGCCCGCCGGCGCACAGCCAGGTCGACGGCCGCAACCCTTTCGCCGACATGAGCTCGGCGGATTTCGTCCGCGTGTTGACGACCGAGCTGACGACGCAGGATCCGTTCGAGCCGACCGACTCGTCGCAGATACTCGAGCAGATCTCGAGTCTGCGCAACATCGAGAGCCAGATGACGTTGCAGGAGCAGCTCAAGGACCTGGTGTTGCAGAACGAGCTGACCCAGGCCGGGGGGATGATCGGCCGGATGGTGGAGGGCCTGAGCGAGAGCAACGACCGCGTCAGCGGGATCGTCACGGCCGTGCGCGTGGTGGAAGGGCGGGCGTTGCTGGAGCTGGACACGGGCAAGAGCCTGCCGATGAGCCGGGTGGAGCGCGTGATGCAGCCCGGTGAGCCGACGCAGGCGGTCAAGTGACGGGCGCCACGGGTGTGCGAAAAGCGTAACCATGACGGCTGACCCGGACATTCTGCTGCGGATGCTCGAGCCGGCGGTCAGGCCGGCCGGTACGCCCGCGCCGGCGAAGGCGGCCGCGCCGCCGATCGAGCAGCGCGACTTCGACGCGCTGCTGGCCGAGGCGGCATCGCCGCAGCCGGGTCAGGCCAGGCCGTCGGCCGGGTCGTCGCAGGTGAAGGAACATCCCCTGGCCGCGCTGGCCGGCTACGAGGCGATCGAGAATGCGTCGCTGCGAGCCCTGCGCGAGCCGGGTCATCATCGTTAACCCTCAAAGGAGGCCGGCATGGGCCTGAACACGGCACTGTACACCGGGCTGACGGGGCTCAAGGCGCACTCGACGATGCTCTCGGTGACGGGCAACAACATCGCCAACGTCAACACCACGGGCTTCAAGCGCAGCCGCGCCGAGTTCGAGACGCTCATCTCCCAGACACTGGCCTCGGGCACGGCGCCGAGCGACGAGTGGGGCGGGTCGAACCCGACGCAGGTGGGCCTGGGCACGCGCGTCGAGGCCGTACGCGACTTCACCGACGGGGCGCTGGGCTCGACCGGCAAAAGCACGGACATGGCCGTCGAGGGCAACGGGTTCTTCGTGGTCAACGCCGGCGGCGAGCAGCGCTACACGCGCGCGGGCAACTTCAGCCTCGACAGCGATTTCAACCTGGTCAACCCCAACGGGGCCCTCGTCCAGGGCTGGACCGCCGACGAAGGCTTCCAGATCGAACAGGGCCAGCTCGAGACGCTGAACATCCCCGTCGGCGCGCTGACCATCGCCGAGGCGACCGAGAACGTGCGCTTCGCCGGCAACCTCAACGCCGCCGGCGACCTGGCGACGCAGGGCACGCTGCTGACGACCAACACCCTCTTCGCCGACCCGGGCGCCACCGTCTTCGCCGACGGGACCACCGACCTCGTCGACGTGTTCAACGGCGCCGGCGATTCGCTGTTCGACCTCGGCGACGTCATCACGATCAGCGGTGCGATGCGCGGCGGGGCCGCGCTGCCGGACCGCACCTTCGAGGTCAACAACGCCAACACCACCGACAGCCACGCCTTCGGCACGACGTTGAACGAGCTCATGCAGTTCATCAACGACGCGCTGGGCATCGCCGACGACATTGACGGCGGGGTAAGCATCGACGACGGGGTGATCCAGATCGAAGGCAACGCCGGCACCGCGAACCGCCTGCGCCTGCGCGACGCGGACCTGGTGGTCAACGCGGACGACGTGCCGAGCATGCCCCTGGCCTTTGCCGAGCAGGCCGAGGCCGTGGGCGAGTCGGTGCGCACCAGCTTCATCGCCTACGACAGCCTGGGCAACGAGATGATGCTGGATCTGACGATCGCGTTCGAGGCCAAGGACAACGCGGGCACGACCTGGCGTTACCACGTCCAGAGCGACGATCACCAGGCGCTCAGCCGGCACATGGGCTCGGGGCTGATGACGTTCAACAACCAGGGGGCGTTCGTCGGCGCGACGCAGGAGAGCTTCAACATCCTCCGCGACGGCACGGGGGCCGCCACACCGCAGGCGATCAACCTCAACTTCACTGGCGACAACCAGAATCTCTCGGCCCTGGCGGGCACGCAGAGCGAGGTGGCGTCGATCGATCGCGACGGCTCGGCGCTGGGCACGCTGACCGACTTCGACATCGGCCAGGACGGCGTGATCAACGGCATCTTCTCCAACGGCCTGAGGCGGAACCTGGGCCAGGTGGCGATGGCGACGTTCACCAACAACCAGGGGCTGGAAGAGGTCGGCGGCAACCTCTACCGCGCCACCGCCAACAGCGGGGCCGCGGGCATCAGCAACCCGGGCACCGGCGGCACGGGTCGGCTTATCGGACGCGCGCTGGAAATGTCCAACGTCGACCTGGCCCACGAGTTCATCGACATGGTCCGGGCCACCACAGGCTTCAGCGCCAACTCCCGCGTGCTGACCACCAGCGACCGCCTGCTTCAGGAGCTGATGAACATCGGCCGATAAGAATAGCCACGGATGAACACACATTGCGGGGCCTCGGGCGCCCGGTGTGGCCGTCGAGGCGGCGAACGGCCGCTTCCCCGGCTCCGGCCTTCGATCCGTGTTGATCCGTGTTCACTTGTGGTCCAATCGCCATGATCAGTGTTCACCGACTCAACGGCAAGCGCATCGTGGTCAACGCCGAGCTCATCCGCACGGTCGAGGCCAACCCCGACACCACCATCACGCTGGTCAACGGCGATCACATCCTCGTCCAGGAACCGATGGATCGCATCGTCGAGCTGGTCGTGGAGTACGGCCAGAGCCTGCGACGCATGATGCCGATGGATTGAACGGCGCTCCCTCCCGCGCATCCTGGGCTGCGTCGGAAGACGGGGGCCGCTTGGCCCCGTGAACCTTCTCCGCGGTGGCGCTGATGTAGGGTGGGTAGAGCGCAGCGAAACCCACCACGAGGCTCGTGGATCCACAACAAGACTGGTGGGTTTCGCTTCGCTCTACCCACCCTACACCGAAGCTCACGCCGCCGCGGGCACCCGTCCAGCACGTTTCCCGACCGAGCCCGGAATTGGGCGCGGTGGTGTGGATCAGGACAAAGACAACGATTGGGCAAGCCGACGCGCCGCGCTTTTGTTCACCGTCCGCACTTCTTAAAAGCTTCGACCGGCGCAAACCGATAAATCGTTATTGGAGAGTTCGATCCGCCGCGCTCGGGGTACGTCATGGACCTGGGGATACTCTTTGGCTTCATCGGCACGTGGGTGCTGATCATCTGGACGCTGTTGGCCGGCGGCGAGCCGCACGCGTTCGTGAACCTGCCCGGCGTGCTGCTGGTGATCGGGGCGTCGAGCACGGTGCTGTTCTTCGCCTTCCCGATGCGCAACGTCAAGCGCTTCGGCGGGGTGATCCGCAAGGCCTTCTTCTCGCAGTCCAAGCCCGTGGACAAGCTCATCGAGGACCTCGTCTCCTACGCCGAGATCGCCCGACGCGACGGCATCCTGAGCCTGGAGAACACGACCAAGGAGATCGAGGACGCGTTCATCGTCCGCGGGATCCAGATGGCCGTCGACGGCACGGACCCGGAGCTGATCGAGCAGATCATGGACACGGAGCTGGAGAACCTCGTCGAGCGCCACGAGGCCGGCCGGGGCATGCTCGAAGCCCTGGGCCGGTACGCCCCGAGCTTCGGCATGATCGGCACGCTTATCGGACTGGTCATCATGCTGGTGAACCTTGACGATCCGTCCAAGCTGGGCCCGGGCATGGCGGTGGCGATCCTGACGACGCTCTACGGCGTGATCATCGCCAACGCCATCGCCCTGCCCCTGGCGGACCGGCTTGAACAGCGCTCGGCGGAGGAGGTGCTCTACAAGACGATCATCATCAAGGGCGTCATGGCGATCCAGAGCGGGGACAACCCCCGCATCGTCGAGCAGAAGCTGCGCACCTTCCTGCCCCCGGGCCAGCGCAGCGCCGAGGAGGATCAGGAGGCGGCCTGACCCGCCCTTGCCCGCGATGAACGACGATCATGGCTCGCAAAGGCAGGAAAAAGTCGTCCGGCGGTGCATCGGCGTGGGTGGTGACCTACGGCGACATGATGTCCCTGCTGCTGGTGTTCTTCATCATGCTCTTCGCCCTGTCCGAGATCAAGCGCGAGGACCACTTCGACGTCTTCGTCGAAGCGGTCAAGGAGGCGTTCGGGTCCAAGGGCGGCGGCGGCAAGCTGCCAACCGAGGATGACCCCCGCCTGACGCTGATCGAGGTGCTCGAGGAGCTCCAGCGCCAGCAGCAGGCCGGGCCCGTCGACGAGTCGCAGGCGGAGGATCCGGGCATCGACGGCCGGCACATCCAGGTCACGACGGTGCGCGAGGGGCTGCGGTTTGTGG
>SKPT01000593.1 GCA_007119405.1 Phycisphaeraceae bacterium | reverse complement strand
CCAGCAGCCAACGCTCGAGCAGCGACGCCACGCGATGCACGCGCGGCAGCAGGTGCTTGGCGTCGGCCGGTCGGCGCTGCTGCACCTGCCGGTCGCGGGCCACGGGTGCATCTCAAAAGGTGGCGCATCACCGTGGCCTCCACTCATCCTCACCGATCTCAACAGGCTAACCCAATCTTGCACCAACCCATTCAAATCACGACACCTGATGAGTAACTTGGCCCACGCGCCGACCCCGCGTCGGCGTGTCCCGCCGCACCTCAATCCAGGGCATCACCCATGCACCACCGCCGCCTCCCACATCACCTTTGCGCCGCCGTGTTGCTCGCCCTCACCGCCACATCCACCGGTTGCAGCAACCCCATCGTCTCAGCCCCGCAGCGCATGGGCTTCGAGCTCGGCCAAGGCGCCTACCCCCGCGCCGCCATCTCCCACCCCGAAGTCTACACCTACCCCCAGATCGAGCAGGCCAAACGCCTCATGCTCGACGGCCGCATGCCCATCGACCGCATGCACCAGCACTTCTTCACCGACACCGAACCCGACAACCGCTTCGAGAAATCCTTACATCAGACCCAGCAGCATCACACGGCCGCGAACCAACTCGTCTCCCTGCTCGCCGTCGAGTTCGCCCACCGCGCCGTCGGCTCAACACGCGACGACGACGACGCCAACGACCAACCCTCGCCCCGACATCAGAACCGCGTCGACGAGCTGCTCACGAACCTCCTCGAGCACCCCGCGCCCGCGCACGACAGCCCGTTCGACCAGTTGGACCGCGCTCACGACCTGTACATGGGCTACTTCCTCAAGCAACTGCGCAGCATCCCTCGCAGCACCAGCGCCCACAGCCACCCCTGGAACCACGACCACGACCACGATCACGACCACGATCACAACGACAGCCGTACCCAGCGCACGCTGCTGCTGGCGTTTCAGGTCAACGTTCAGCCGGGCAACCGCCCCGACCATATGGCCGGCGTCCGCGTGCGCGTCACCGGCGTGGACAGCGAGCGCGGCGACGCCAGCGCCGACCAGGTGGCTGTGCAACGCCTGCACCCGATGCGCGCCTACGACCTGCAGCAGGCCGCCATCGCCGACCTCATCGAGGACATCACCAGCCTCACCGCGCAGTTGAACCCCGATACCGCACCCACCCGCGCCCAGTTGCGCCAGGCACGCGCGCAGTTCAGACGCACCCGCGACCACTTCATCTCGCGCATCAACAAGCACGCCGGCGTCATCGACGCCAGCCGTAACCAGTTCGGCTGGAACTTCTACCCCAGCAATCGCGAGAGCGTGCGCCGTTCGAGCCTTGGCGTCGCCTGGCGATCACTCGTCAGCCTCGACCCGAGCCCCACCTTCCACGCCAACTTCCTCGACGCCGGCGTGCGCGACGCCGCCGTCTACATCCAGGTGCCCAAAAACATCACCTCCATCACCTTCGAAAGCACTTCCTTCAGCGAGCCCGTCCGCCGGCACTGGCCCCGCGACTTCGGCAACCTCGAACGATACGCCGGGCAAGTCCACACCTTCACCGTCGACCTGCCGCCGTTCGAGCACGACGAAGCGGTCCATCCCGCCTTCCCCGGAAGCCCCGCCCTGCATGCGCTCAGCCATCAATGTCACGTCATCTCCGGCTGGATCCGCCAGGTTCAGCGTAAGCTCGACGAGCACGGCCGGCCGCACCAGAACCTCACCGATCTCCAACATCGCGAGCTCGAGTTCGCCCGGCAGCGCCTGCGCGCCGCGGTCGGCGACCTCGACAAACACCTCACCGGCGCCGAGAAGGAGCTTGCAGCGTTGCGCGACCTGGCGGTGCGCCCGGACCCAAGCCAGCCGATCAGCCTGGCCCTGCACCCGGACGCCGACGACCAACCTGCCCCCGTGGAGCACGCCCGCCGCGACGACCGCGATCGCAACCCCGTGCGGAACTACCTCGCCGGCCACCGCGTCGTGCAGCAAGCCCGCGACGCGCAGGCGTATGCGGCACTGTTCCTCACAAACGACGACGATGGCGAACAGCGCCACGCAGAGCGATGAGCAACATTCACCGCCAATGAACCACCCTGCTCACACCGCCAACGCCCCGCGGCACCGTCCTCACGCAAGCCCCCATAGGCCCTCGCCAGACACTTGACCACCCTCGGGCGCGCTCGTCATACTATTGAAGGCTTGGCCGGGGGCGTCGCTCAAGGGGAGCCGGCCCGGCTACTCGCCCCTGGCGACAACGGCACCCAGGTGGGCTTGCTCGGTGCCAAGGGACTGCCCCGGCCCGCATCGCTCAAGAGCGGCGGCTGAGACCTATCGCGGCCGGCCATGCGCTGCACGGCTCGACCTGGATCACATCGCCCCGTCTTTCGGAGGCACATGATGCGATTCCCACGCGGCACCTCCGTGCTGCCTCTTCGAGGCGCTGCGGCCTGCCTTGCATCCTTGCTCGTTGTGTCCGGCTGCACTTGCACGCCGTGCTCGACACGCCAGACCAGCCGCCTGTTCTCATACGAGGGCGTGCCCGCGGACGCCGTGCAGGGCTCGCCGCTCATCCGAAGCAGCGATGCCCTGGATGACGCGCGAACGATCCACGCCTTTGCCTTGAATCCCGACCACGTGCTGCTGCGCCTGGTGTTGCCCAGCGATGCCCACCTCTGGTCCGTCACCAGCCGGGTCGTCGGCACCGCCGGTCGCCGTGTGCTCTGGCTCGAGCAGCGGTGGCGGTCCCCCGACGGCGGGCAACTGGAGCTGACCATTGCGGTGCTCAGTGAGCGGGAGCAATATGCCTGCATCAACGGCGTCGTTCATGAACTGCCACAAGAGCGACCGCTGGTGATCGGACCCGACCTCAAACGGATGTCAGACGCGGTGACACGATGACGGGTACCTCGGCGCCCGCATCCCGGCTGGCCTGCGCCATGCGTTACAGCATCGAGTTCTCCAAGGGCTTCGCTGTTGAAGACCGTGTCGCTACGGTGCGCTGCCGAAGGTTCTCGACCACCGTGGCCCCCGACAGGCCCCCGCACACGCGTGGTTTCGTTCTACGACAAACCCCTGATGAAGACTGCTGGAACTGGCTCTGGCCGGACGAGCAACGCTGGCGGCTGTGTGTCAACTCGTACTCCGGCAGAGATCAGCTAAGCGTCAACGGCCGCACTGTGGCGACCACGAAGCCGTTCAGCCAGGTTCTACCCGGTCGCTTCGCTTGGAACACGAGTGCACACGACAGCGCGACCCGGCTGCTCTTTCGCCGCTGCTGGTGCGGACTCAACATCTATTCGTGCGGCTCTGCAAGGCTGGCGGTGGGGCGCTGGCGACCCATTCGACGGCGCTTGGACGTCGTGGTGCGAAGTCGCGACCACATGCTTCACCCGCTGGTAGTGGGCATGTGCTTATCGGCCTATGGCAGGCGCCTCAGGGTGCCCGAATCTTAGAACGTGTGTGAGAAGTCGTTTCGGGGGTGCCACACAGCACGCCGAAGGCTGCTGTGTGCGATCAACCGTCGATGGCCGACGCACACAGCACCCTGCCGGGATGCTGTGTGGGACCCTTGTCACACACGTTCTTAGGCTCCGTCCGAAAACCGCAGGCGTGGGGGTGCCACGGCTTGTCCCGAAGCGACTGTGTTTCCTGTCAAGCGGTGGTGGCGTGAATTTCGTCGGCCATGAGGCGGTTCAGGTGGATCAGCAGCTTGTGCATGCAGGCGGTCATG